>SLRW01000038.1 GCA_007130745.1 Gammaproteobacteria bacterium | reverse complement strand
GCCGGCATTGTTGATCAGGCCGTCAATGCGACCATGGCGCTCAAGCAGGGTGGCGACCATGGCCCGGACCTGGTCTTCCTCGCGGATATCGCAGGTGGTGTAATCGGCCTTGCCGCCGTCGGCGGTGATTTCTTCGGCCACGGCGGCGAGCTTGTTCTCATTGCGCCCGCTGATGAAAACAGTGGCGCCCAGGTGGGCCAGTTCATGCGCCATACAGCGGCCAATGCCCGAGCCGCCGCCGGTGACAAGAATAACCTGGCCATCGAACAGACCGGGCCGAAATATGGAATTGAAACCCATGTTCAAGGTGTCCTGAATGTATTGTGTTGATCCGGAGGTTTCCGAGCTTATCATTTCAAGGCACTTAATCAAGCGCTTGCTTGATTTACCGGAGGCTACGGTGATAGCTTGCCCGACGAAACATTGATTTACTCTCAGCGGGCTCTGCGGCGTCTATAGGCAGGGTACGAGGAATAAATCAGTGTTCCCCTCAGGTCATTACCCCCGGGAGCGTACAGGTGGCACAGGATAAACAGCATGTTTCCAGAGAGGAACGTGACAAGTTCGCACAAAAGGTCAGCGCCTGGCTCAAGGCGAATATCCCGTCAAAGCCGGATTTTCGCCTGCCGTTGACCTTCATGGAGATCGATAACCGGGCGCAGTTCGAGTATTTGCGCGACTGGCAGCAGCAGGTTTACGAAGCCGGTTACCTTGGCATGAGCTGGCCGGAGGAATACGGCGGTGGCGGTATGCCACAGGTCTACCAGGATATTGTTACACGTGAAATGGCCCGTCTGCAGGCGCCTTTCATGATCAATGCCATTGGTTTGTCCTGGGCCGGCCCGACGATTCTCAAGCTGGGTACCGAGGCGCAGAAAAAACGCTATATCAAGAAGATACTCAGTGCGGAGGAAATCTGGTGTCAGGGCTTTTCCGAGCCCGAAAACGGCTCGGACCTGGGTAATGCCCGGACACGAGCCGTGCGTGATGGTGACAGCTATGTCATCAACGGCTCCAAGATCTGGACCAGCCAGGCCGAATACGCCGCCCATATGATCCTGATCGCACGTACCGACCCGGCCGCGCCCAACAAGTACGCCGGTCTGAGTTTCTTTCTCGCCCCCATGGATGTACCGGGCATCGATATCCGGCGTATCCGCAAGATGACCGGCGAGTACGGTTTCGCCCAGACCTTTTTCGATGATGCCCGCATCCCCGCCGACACCCTGGTGGGTGAGGAAGGGCAGGGCTGGAGCGTGGCTATGGCAGTGCTGGCTTTTGAGCGCGGCGCGGCGCTGGGGCAGGCCGGCGGCAATATCATGTCGGTGATCAGCGCCCGCGATCTGGTCCAGACCGCAGGCAAGAGTCGACGCGACGGGCGCCCGGCGCTGGCCGATATGCGTATCCGCGAGCAACTGGTGCAGTGCATGATCGAGGAGCGTTGCCTGCGGTTGAATCGTCAGCGTGGCCGTGACCCGCGACTGCTGACACCGGGACGTGAATTTGCCCCCATGCTGATGAGCAAGCTGCAGGGTTCGGAATACATGCGGCGCATGGCGGCTTTTGCTGTCAGTCTGCAAGGCGGGCAGGCGCCCCTGTACGTGGATGACACGCAGGCGCTTGACGACGGCATGTGGCAACGCCAGCACATGAACAGCTATTCCGCCACTATTGGCGGCGGCACCAGCGAAATTCAGCGCAACATCATCGGCGAGCGCCTGCTCGGCCTGGGTAAGGGGTAAGGATCATGGCGCTGGATGAACTGCGGCTGGAGTTCAGTGATGAACAGGCCATGCTCGCCGAATCGGCGCGCGAGTTTCTGCGTGACAAGTGCACCACAGAGCAGGTGCGTGAGTGGATGGGGTTATCCACTGGCTACCACACGGCGTTGTGGCAAGAGATGGCGCAGCTCGGTTGGATGGGCATTGCATTACCGGAAGAACATGGGGGCTCGGGCCTGTCCGCAGGCGCCCTGGTGACGGTGGTCGAGACCATGGGACGGTATTTGCTGGCCTCACCCTTTCTGGCGACTACCATGGCCGCGCAACTGCTGGATCAGGCCGGTAACAACAGTCAGCGCGAGCAATGGCTGCCGGCTATTGCGGCAGGAGAATGCATTGCCACGGTGGCGCTGGCCCCGGCAGACGGCGCCTGGCTGCCGGAACACACCGGCGTGACGGCCACTCGCAAGGGTAAGGGCTGGCGCCTTGAAGGCCGCAAATCCGGGGTGCTGGAGCTGGCCTTTGCCGATCTGGTGCTGGTGTCGGCCGACACCGATAAGGGGCCGGCGGTATTTGCGTTGTCGCGCGAGGATATTCCCTATACCGCCATCGAACGCGAATACCTGGTTGACGAGACGCGTCGCAGCTACCGCATGGATTGTGATGGCATCCGCCTGGGCAATGACGCACTGCTCGCCGGGGGCGATAGCGCCGCCGCGATTCGCGATACCCACGCGCTGGGCTGGCTGCTGGTCGGGGCGGAGCTGACCGGTGTGGCGGACGGGGTGTTCAGCCTGATGCTCGAGTATCTCAAAACCCGCACCCAGTTCGGCAAGACCATCGGCAGTTATCAGGCGCTCAAGCACCCGACAGTGGACATCATGGGTCAGATCGAGAACAGCCGCGGGTTGATGCAGCAGGCGGCGACAGTGTTCGACGGTGCGAATGGTGAGTCGGAAGTGGCTGCACGCATGCTCAAGGCTTATGCGGGGGATACGGCGGCTTTTGCCACGGATCGGGCAGTGCAGTTTCACGGCGCTTTCGGCTTTACCTGGGAGTGCGATGTGCAGTTGTATTTCCGTCGCGCAACCTGGGCCCGGCATGTCTTCGGCGACGCCCTCCATCATCGTGCAAGACTGGCCGAACTGCTTCTCGGCGAGCACAACGGGGAGAGTTGAAATGCCGTTGATGACGGCCGGCGAGATCGAGGCCCTGATGCGCGAAGTGTTCCCGGCCATGCCGGAGGATCTTTACCACATCGAGGAAGTCGCAGATCACTACGTGCGTATCCGCATGCCTTATCGTGATGATTTCCTGCGTCCCGGCGGCACGCTGTCCGGCCCTTCGCTGATGACGCTGGTCGATACGGCCATGTACTACGCGGTGCTGGCCATGATTGGTCCCGAAGCGCTGGCAGTGACCACCAATCTCAATATCAACTTCATGCGTCGCCCCCAACCCGTCGACGTGATTGCCGAGTGTCGTTTGCTCAAACTGGGCTCTCGACTTGCGGTAGGGGATGTCGCCATCTACTCGGACGGGTCTCCCGATATGGTGGCGCACGCAACCTGTACCTACTCCATCCCGCCCCGTGAGCGGGGTGCTGCGAACTGATCAGTAAATGACAAAAGGCCGTGACGGGTTGTCCGGTCACGGCCTTTTGCCGGCATGCAGGAGCAACGCGGATTATTCGATCTTGCTGACCTGTCCGTTTTCGAAATGCACGATCTGGCGGCCAAAGCGATGACGCCAGTAGGTCCACTTGTCGTGGTCGGTGGACGGCGTTTCATGGGCCGGCGGATAACCGCGCGACAATATCACCGCATCCTTGCTCATCCCGCGGTTGACTTCGCCCCTCTCAATGGCCTGGCGGGTACTGCGATCAAAGCCAGACAGGTTGACTTCGTCCGGGCCGAAATAGCGGTCAAATATCCCCGAGATATCGAGCTGGGTATATTGCCGGGCGTTGACCAGACGGACCCGCAGATCCCGGTCAGGGATATAAAACACGATGGCGTCCGCGTTGGAATCCTGGATATCCACCCGGGTGTTGATGGGGATGTACATGCCCTGCGAATAGTTGGTGGTGTTGTGGGCATTGCCTTCTACCCACATGCCGATCTGGGTATAGACCGAGGTGCCTTCGTGGTGCTCTATAGGGCTGGCCTTGCCACAGGCGGCAATGAACAGCGCCAGAAACAGCCAGGCGGTGATACGGGTTAACACATGTCTGGTCATCATATTTCCCCCAATTGTTCTGATGAGTGCTGCCGGACAGCGCGCCCGGTTAGCTTAATTCTAGCGCCTTGTTTGTTTAATTAAAGCCCTTTTCCTCGTATGTCGGGTTTTGTAAGGCGTTTGTAAGGTTATGGCATGTACGGTGGGACGACCTGGTGGCGGACTGAGTTGTTCGGCAGGGGATGGTATTGATAGCAAAGGCGACAAAAAGCGGAGGTTGCTATGCGTTTGCCTGTTTATGGATTATGTGTGGTTGCCGTTCTGGGGGTTACCGCTTGCGGAAGCAGTAGCAGTAGCAGCGGGATGAGTGAGCAGGACAGTGTGGTTGCGGCGGCCCACCTCGCTGCCCAGGATATGTCCAGCACTCTGGATATTGCCGATATGGACAACTCGGGAGATTCCGGCGGTGCTGCCGGTACCGGTTATCGTGCAGCCGCAGCCTCAGGTGAGGGGGGCTATAGAGTATTCAGTGCCCCCAATTGCATCAGCGGCAGTTTTGAGGACGGCTCGGAAACGGTGGTTGATGTCGGTTCACCATATACCGGAGACATGGATATAGACTGGGAGCATTTCCAGGGTTGTGAACAGGATACCCCGGCGCTTACTGATGGATACAAGGCCATCGCAGTTGAAACCGATGGTGATGATGAGTACAGATACACCAAGATCATCGGGGAGTTGAGCCACCCCTATGCGGCCAGTGATTTCGATGGTGATGGCTTTGTTGTCGAAGGCAGTTTTCTGGGGGACTGGAATCTCGCCATGCTGAGATATCAGCGTATCGAATTCCCATTCGATACCCCTGCTGTCTGGGAAGAGGAGGCCTATATTGACTGGTTGATGGAAATTCCTCTGGATGACGCCGGCAATGATACTGCTGTTGTTCATATGATCATGGGCAGCGGCCCCGCTCCAAATGAACGTATGCAGATGATGACCGATGTGACTACCGATCCGGTGACGCGGGAAATCAACGGTTATGCGGCGATGACCGTAACCGGCGATGGCCAGGATTGTGCTTTTGCCGTGACCTATGAAACGGTGGAAACCCTGGAGATCGGTTATGAGGGTTTTCCTCCGCAGGATGTTGTCGAAAACGGTCAACTTGATGTCGATGTCGAAGGGGGTGGCGCGTATAGCGTCACCTGGGACGACCGTGACATGTTTGTTGATGGTGAGCCGGTCGATCCGGCTAACCTGCCGGAGCAATGCGAGTTCGTAATGGGCATGGAGGACTAACGCGCCGATTGGCTTTGCGCGGGCCGCTGTACGCCTGCTCAATGCACTGTGCCCCGTGCGGTGATTTACCGCACGGGGCTTTTTAGTGGGTCAGGTATTGGACACGTCAGTCGGATGGCAGGGGTGCATTGTTTTTGAGTATGGCAGCGAAATCCGCTGCCGGCAGGGGCTTGCTGTAGTAGTAGCCCTGGCCGATGGTGCAGTTAAGCGCTATCAGGGCATCCCGAACCTCGGGTGTTTCGATGCCTTCGGCTACCACGCGGGCATTAAAGGCCTGCGACAGCCCCATGACGGCGCGTACGATTTCCCGACTGTAGTGGTCTTTCTGTATGTCGGCCACAAAGCCCCGGTCGATCTTGATTTCGTCAAAGGGGTATTTTTTCAGGTACAGCAATGAGGAATAACCCGTGCCGAAATCATCCAGCGACAGCTGAATGCCCATAGCGTGCAGTTCCTGCAGCTGCTGCATCAGCCAGTCGGACTCCCGCTCGAATACGCTTTCGGTAATTTCCAGCGTCAGCATGTCGGGGGCGAGCTTGTATTCATCCAGTATGGTTTGCAGTCGGGCGGGGAAGTTGCCCGGCAGGAGCTGTACCAGGGAAATATTCACGGCCACCGGCGGGGGTTGCAGCCCTTCGTCCTGCCATTGTTTTAGCTGTCGGCAGGTCTCGCGCAGGATCCAGTGGCCCAGGGGCCGGATCAGCTGGCTTTTCTCGGCTACCGGAATAAACAAGCCCGGGGACTGCATGCCGCGCTCCGGGTGATTCCAGCGCAACAGAGCCTCGCCGCCGAATAGGCGTCCGTTGGCCAGCTCCACCTTGGGCTGAAAATACATCTCGAACTGTTTTTGTTCCAGCGCCACACGCAGTTCCCGCGTCAGCTCGATGCGCTGGCGGGTCATTTCGCCAAGCTCCGGTGTGTAGACCACCCACAGCGCTTGCGGGGTTTCGCGGTGCTGGAACAGGGCGGCCTCGCCTTCGCGCAGCAAGGTCTCGGCCGGCCGGGGCTCGGGACCCAGGTGGGTATAGCCCAGACGCGTCTCAATATTCAACCGCGCCTTGTCGATGCGGAAAGGCTGCGCCAGCACCTGTGCCAGTGTTGCCAGCAGTTGTTCATGCTTGTCTGCGGCACCCGGATCAAGCATGACAATAAATTCATCGCCACTGGCCCGGCTGGCCATCCCTTGTTGCTGTCCGGCATGCTCATGCAAGCGCTCACCCACGGCCCTGAGCAATTGATCGCCGATTTCGAAGCCGTAGGTCTCGTTGATATCGCGCATGCTGATGATGTCCATCAGGACGACTATAGCTTCGGCCGGCCAGCCGTGGTCCCGGGTGCGGCTGTTCAGCGCGGAGATGAAGCCTTCGCGGGTCAACAAGCCAGTGAGCTGGTCCTCACGCACCAGCCGGCTGAGTTCCATCTCGGCCAGCTTGCGTTCGGTGATATCGATATGCATCACCACCACATGATGCGCTGCGGAGGCGTCACCGGGCAGGGGGGTGGCGTTGGCTGTCATGCGGAACCAGCGTTGTTTTTGGGGACTGTGGCAGGGGTATTCCAGGCTGAATGACTGGCGTACCCCGTCCAGTACATCGCGCAATCCGCCAGCAACTTCCGAAGCCTGTTCCGCATATTCTCCCTGTGCCTTGTCACAGACCTCAAGATAATTGCAGCCAATCCCCATGGTGAGCTGGGTATAGCCGTTTTCAAGCGCAAAGCGCCGCCATTGTTCATTGACGTCGATGATGGTGCCGCTGGTGTCCAGCAGGGCGATGTGTGCGGGCAGGGCGTTGATCAGGGCGCGGCGCGATTCCAGCATGGTGGCCAGTTCATCCCGCGAATTGAGAAGATGATCACCCTGTTCGCGCAGCTTTTCGAGCATTATCTGGCGCGCGCTGACATCACGAAAATACGCCGCGAGGCCGTTCTGCCAGGGGTGAATACTGACATCAAACCAGGTATCAAGTGGTTCAAAATAGGTTTCTTCGAGGGTTTGCAGCTCGCGCGAAGTCATGGCGCGCAGGAGCTTGTCCTCGGTTTCGGTGCCGGACAGATCCGGAAAGATGTCCCAGATGACGGCCCCCAGCATGTCCTTGCGGGAATGGCCCAGCATTTGCTCGGCCCGATGGTTGACGAAGGTGTAGCGCCACTGGTGATCCAGAGTGATCAGGCCGTCGCTTATGCTTTCCAGCATGCTGGCAAGATCATCCGTGGACAAGGGACTGGCGGTTGTCGGCGAGAGGTGTCCGGTGTGGTGTCGGCAAGCAGTTTTGCGCCACATAACGAAGCCCAGGCCCACGACCAGAAGAGTGCCCACAAGCAACAACAGCCAGAGACCTGTTGCCGGCGCGGGTGAGGCGAAAGCGGGAGCAGGTAACAGCCATAGCAGCAGCGCAGCCGTGGTATGACCCGAAACCTTGTGTTGATATAGACGGCGCCTGGTTTCGATCATCAGCGCTCTCCTTGTGCCGGATCAGGCGCATCTTTTGGGATGACACTTGAGCCGTAACTTTATCAGCGCCTCATTGTGCCTGAATGCAGCATAACAAAAGCGGGAAAGTTCACACTATGGGGTTAATTTCAGACAATCGGTAGTTGCAGTCGGATAAAGTGTGGCCGATGAAACCACGGGTGGAATGCAAGGCTTGCCTGGTGTGAATGATGTAAGCTCTGGCGTTTTTCGGCTGATGCTGTGAGATAGCAATGAAGGCAAAGCCAGAAATACAGGAACAACGTGTCAGCGCTCCGGATGGCGGGGTGTTCGGGCTGACTCGCGTCAGCCCGGCAGCGGACGTGCCCTGCCGCGGGCAGGTGGTATATATCCCGGGCATGTTTACGGGCCGGCGTTTTTGGTTGTCGGACAAGGGCATTGGTCTGGCGGCCTGGCTGGCCGGGGTTGGTTATGGTGGCTGGATCGTGGAGCGCCGTGGCATGGGACTGGCCGGCCCGGTGGCCCGGCGCGGGCCCCGACAGGGTCTGGCGGAACATATACAGTACGATCTGCCGCTGGTGCAGAAAATGATTGCCGAACAGGGCGACGGTCCGGTGGTCTGGGTCGGGCATTCGCTGGGCGGTGTAATTCTTACCCAGGCGGTTGCGCAAACGCTGGATCAGCAGCGGCTGGCGGGCATGGTGCTGTTCGCGACCCAGTGCGAACAGTCAGTGGCCGGTCTGACGCCGCCACTGGGACTGGTGCTCAAACTGGCTGTGCGCCTGCTCGGTCGGCTGCCGGCCGGGCGCTTCGCTCCCGGGCCGCTGGACGAACCGGCGCCCGCGATTGTGGATGCCTGTGACTGGACCACGGCCGCCTGCCGTTCGCCCGGGTTTCTGGCGCAACTGGCCGCAATCAGGGTGCCGGTACTGGCTCTGGTCGGTGCCGGCGATGAGTCCGATCCGCCGGCGGGGTGTCGCCAGTTCGCAGAACGCTTTGGCAGCGAGGACTGCACTTTTATGGTGGCGGGTACGGAGACAGGCTTCAGTGAAGATTTTTCCCATGCCGGTATAGTGGTCAGCCGGGCGGCCCCTCAGGAGATCTGGCCGCTGGTACGGACATGGCTCCATCGCCATTGATTGGCCATTCGGCTCGCGCGAAACCGATGATGCAGGTATCGGAGCTGGGGTGATTATTATGGTGTTTATATCAGCGTTTCCAGTTTGACTGCGGCGATTCTCAGGGAGGAGAAAGCAGCTATGAATCAGAGGTTGAATCAGGCCGGTATGCAAGAAGAGGCTCACCGCATTCTGCGCGAGGTATTCGGCTACCCGGCATTTCGCGGTGAGCAATACCCGATTATC
>SLRW01000135.1 GCA_007130745.1 Gammaproteobacteria bacterium | reverse complement strand
GGATTCGCGAGGCGGTCAGGGAAGCACTGCCGGAGGGCGACTGGCGTATCGAGATTGCCAGCGTGGCCAATGGTTTTTTCGGTTATGTCACTACGCCCGAGGAATACAGTATCCAGTTCTACGAGGGCGGTCACACCATCTATGGCCCCGGCACCCTGGATTTTCTGGGTAAGCAAACTGCAGCACTGGCGGCCGATACCCTGCGCCAGGGAGACATCACGGAACTGCCCGGGCAATGGCAATTTAACCTGCTCAAACGCAGCTACTGGCCAGAAGCCCGTGGCGAGCCGGCCAACCGGGAAATGATTGCTGCTGCCAAATGGCATCCGGCAAATGGCACGCGTGAAGCCTACTGGGAAGTGCGCTTTCGGGGCGAAACGCCGGGGCACATAAAACTACACGAACCCATGCTTGCTATGGAAAGCCATGATGGTGAAGCGTGGCGAGCCCTGGAAATCGATGGTGTTGCGGTCAACGACCAGGGCAACACCATGCAGCTCAAGCTGATCAAAACGCGTGGCGACCACGCCGAATACGCGGTGCGCTGGTTCGCGCCTGAAAACGCGCATGAACACGGACAAGGCATCCGTTTCCGTATTGGCGGCACCGGGGACGTCCTGTATGCCGAGATACCGCAATAAACCTCGGCAGCAGCACTTCCCGGCTCAGGCCATCAACGTCTCACCCGGACCCGGTATTCCAGCCGCACCGTGCTCTGTGCCGGTACCGTGACCGGCCAGTCAATGCGGCTGGAACTGATGCGGTCGTGCTCGTGACTCTGCGCCAGAATCAGCGTCGGGTTCTCGAAATTCTCGCTCACCCGTACGGTGACCGACTCATCCCGGGCATTGGCCAATTCCACCCGCCAGGCAATTTCGGTTTCACGCTCGCCGGTGCGCTGGTAATCCGTCTGTTGCCGACTGGCGCTGATATCAAAGGCCCGCCCGGGGGACAGCTCCACCCTCTGACCGGTGGGAATATTGTCCATACGGGCCTCACCCAGCCACTGGGTTTGGCCGTCTCTGTCACGCGTATAGAAACGCACCACGCCGGCCGGCAACGGCTCACCCAGCCCCGAGGCGATATTGTTGAATGAAAGCCGGGTCTCCACCGGAATTTCAGTCACATCGGACACCTGGCGACCGGCCCGGAAGTCGGTGAGGAAGGTTTTACGCACCGGGATTTCCCGTGCCGTGCGGAAGGGCACGCGCAGGCGCTCACCATCGGCAATATCCACCCGATGCGGCAGACTGAACAAATGAAACTCCCCCACCGGCTCGGACAAAACAGCGGCCTCGGCCTGCATCGTGCGCAACGGGCCGGGCCCGTAATCGTCGGTATCGCGCGGCTCACCGGCGAGCAACTGCACCTGCACATCGACCCAGTCCTGACCACTGCGATTGAGCAAGCCGGCATGCGCCGTCAGTTCCATTAATGAGGCACTGTCATTGAGCACCGCAATATAATCCGCCTGCCAGGCCATACCATCCGCCCGGTAACGCAACTCCAGCAACTCCTGGCCATCTCGCGGCACTTCCAGCGCCAGCGCCACTGTATCCGGCCCCGGACCATGGTCATGTCCGCTCACGCGCATGCGCCAGTGGCTGTCTGGACCCAGCCACAGGACCTCGCCATCGCTTTGCACCAGCGGGTAACCTTCGGTAAGCCCCAGCAGCCGCCCGGCACGGTCCCGCTCCCGGCTGCCGCCGGCGGCTGGTTCATGCACCAGGGTCACCGTCTCGCCAATATGCCGCCGCCAGAGACTGCGACGATCTTCCGGCACGCCGCCACGGCGGTAAGACAACACTCCGGCGCGCTCGGTCTGCACAAACAGCGTGTCCTCACGCAGGGTATGTGGCAGCCCGCCAAGCAACAGCACCTGCTCGCCCGCTTCCAGCCGGAGTTCGCGACGATCGCGCACCAGCGCGCCACCCTCGCTGTAGAGTGTCAGCGAAACATCGCGCTCACCCATGTGCACTGCATCAGCAGTCTCATCCGACCCCCGCTCACAGGCTACCAGCACCAACAACAGCCCCGCCGGGGCCAATCGCCAGATATCACGCAGATGTATCATAAGATATTCTCTCCTCGCACCGCCCGCTCACAGAGGACTCTGATTCTCCGCCAGTGATGATAGGGTTATGCGCAGGCGGACACCAGCAAACCAGAGTGATACTACCGGATCAGGCCCATGCAACAACAATCAGGCAATGAATTTACCCCCGGGCAGGTGGTCACAATGACCCCGCGTCTGCGTCGCATCACCGGTAACAATCCGGGCATTATGACCGGCCCGGGCACCAATACCTACCTGGTGGGCCATGATCGTATCGCGGTGATCGACCCGGGGGTAGAAGATGAGCGCCATGTGCAGCGTGTTGCCGAGATCGGCAACGGGCGAATTGAGTGGATTATTGTTACCCACGCGCACCCGGATCATTCGCCGGCCAGCCGCGCGCTAAAACAGCTCACAGGGGCTCCGATACTGGCCTATCCCCACACCCTGGAGGGGATCAGGGACAAGGCATTCAGTGCCGACCAGCCATTGCACGACGGCGATGTACTGGACACGCAGGAATTCACCCTGCGCGCCCTGCACACGCCCGGGCATGCCGCCGACCATCTTGCTTTTGTGCTTGAGGAAGACGGTCTGTTGCTGGCAGGAGACCAGGTGATGGATGGCGCCACCGTGGTAATTGCCCCGCCCGACGGTGACATGGCGGCCTATCTCGCCTCCCTGCGCCGCCTGCGAGAAATGGACCTTCGCGCCATCGCCCCGGCCCACGGGCGTCTTCTTGATTCGCCACAAGCCGTGCTGGATCAGATCATTGCCCATCGTCTGGCACGTGAAGACATGGTACTCACCGCCGTTTGCGATACCGGCATCCACGATATCGCCGGCATTGTCAGTCACATCTATACTGATGTACCGGAAATCCTGCACCCGGTTGCCGCCGGCTCGGTACACGCCCACCTGATCAAGCTCCGGGACGAAGGCCGGGTATGTGAGAAAAACGGGCGCTGGCTCGCCACACAAACAAGGAAGCAATCAATATGAGACTGGCAATTCTGGGGCTGGCGATTGCCCTGTTGGTAGCCTGGATCGGTGTCGCCATACGGCCGTGGTATCGCAAACTGTCCAATTTCATGCTGCTGGTCGCCGGTGGCATTCTGTTTTTGCTGGTAGGTGGCTTTGCCGGCTGGTTTATATTAAATGGTGGCGTCGGCGCCTGAGTTTAAGGTTTTAAGACAGTCTAAAACCTGAAACCTTAAACGCGCCGTGAAATGGCGCTAAAATGCCTCAAAAACAATAATATGAACACTATTGTTAAATTAATTAATTAAGGTATAAGCGCCGGTTTTTGTGTGGCTTTCCCGGGAGTCTCGTCTTCGCCCGGCAATATTATGAAATCCCTTGCCAGCCCCACCGCCGGAAGCCGGACAGCCTGACTGGCTGTGACCCGCCTGAGAATCATCCACAGCCATCTTTTCACCATCCGACAGAAGGTAGCTAAAAACCCTGCTCGGGGCTTGTTCACCGGGTCTGCCAATGCCATGATTCGGGCATGCAAGCGCGCATCCTCAAGCCCCTCCTTATCTTCCTGTCGGCCGGCCTGTGGCTTGCCGTCGGCCCGGCGCTGGCTACACCTGCAGACGACACCACGGCGCAGCAACGCCAGCATTATCTGGCTGCCGAACAAGCGCTGATTGACGGCGATCGAGCGCGCTACGTCCGCCTGCTGCCCCGGCTTGAGGATTACCCCTTGCTGCCCTACCTGCGCTACCGGGAGTTGCACAGCGAGCTGCGGCTGGAACGTCGCAATGAGGTGCATACTTTCATCCTCGAACACGCGGATACTCCGCTGGCATGGCAGCTACACCGCCGCTGGCTGGAATACCTCGCGCGCGAACAACGCTGGGATCTCTACGTTGCCGACTTCAGACACAGCGCGGGCGACCCCGCCCTGCGCTGTCAGTATCTTTACGGACTGCTGCAGCTCGGTCATGAAGCGCAGGCGCTGGACGGCGCTGAAAGCCTGTGGCTCACCAGCAGCGCCAGCCCCGCTGCATGTGACCCCCTGTTCTCGGCCTGGCAACAAAGTCCGGCCTTCGACACCAGCCATGTATGGCAGCGTGTGAATCTCGCCATGGCAGCCAACCAGCCTGGCCTGGCCCGCAGCCTGCGCAGCCAGCTGCCTGAATCCGGGCGCGCCCTGCTGGACACCTGGCTTGAGCTCGACCGCCGCCCCCGTCATCCGGCCGGGCTGGAAGAACGTCACCCTGAAGCCAGCCCGGACAGCCTGCGCCGCATTGAACGGCATCTGGTGCTGCGGCTGTTGCGGGATGATTCCGACCGCGCGCTGGCGGCGTGGCATCACTACCGCCAGCGCTGGCCGCAGGCCAATGCGGAAGACGCCCACGTTCACCGTCGCCTGGCGTTGATCTTCGCCGTGCGTAATCATGAAGCCGCCGACAATCTGCTTGCCGAACTGCCGGACGGCGACGAAAGCGCGCGGTCCTGGCGGGTGCGCTGGCATCTGGTGCGGGGACAGTGGGACGGCGTGCTCGAACAGATCGAAGCCTTGCCCGCGGAAGTTGCTGAACAAACCCGCTGGCAATACTGGCGCTCCCGGGCGCTGGAAGCGCTCGGTCACAACAGGCTTGCTCACCAGGCTTATGAAGACATTGCCGGACGGCGTAATTTTCATGCCTTCCTGGCCGCCGATCGTCTCGAACAACCCTACGCCTTTAGCGAAATGGCGCTTGCCGCCAGCGCAGAAACAATAGAGGCGATTGCCCAAAGCCCGGCTTTCAGGCGCATCGCCGAACTTCGCCATTACGGTCTGGAACTCGAAAGCAGGCGCGAATGGGAAGTCGCCGCGGCCCGGCTGGAACCGGACGAAATACCCGCTGCCGCGCATCTGGCACATCGCTGGGAGATGCCCGAGCGGGCCATTCGTCTGCTTGCCGAAAACAACCAGATGGATGATCTGGACCTGCGTTTCCCGGTGCTTCATGCCACCCTCGTCAACAGCGAAGCACACCGGCGTCAGCTTGATCCGAGTCTGCCGCTGGCCGTGATCCGACGCGAGAGCAGCTTTGACCCCGAAGCCATTTCGCCGGCCGGGGCACGCGGGTTGATGCAAATTATGCCCGGCACCGGGCAACAGCTTGCCGCCAGCTTCAACGAATCACTGCGCAGTCCGGAGTTGCTGCACGCACCCGAACGCAACGTGCGTTACGGCGTGGCCTATTTGCAGCGGCTGTTCCGGAACTTTGACGACCACCCCGCGCTGGCGCTGGGCGCCTACAACGCCGGCAGTCACAAGGTGCGTCAGTGGACCCCGGTTGAAGCGATGCCGGCGGATATCTGGATCGAAACCCTCCCCTACGCCGAGACACGTGGCTATATCGAAGCCGTACTCAGCTACCAGCTGATCTACCAGCGCCGGCTGGGACAGCAGAACATGCGCCTGTCCGAACGACTGCCCCCTGTAGGCGGCAGGCAGTAAGTAGCCTCACCCTTTGTTCCGGAGTCCCGTGTGAAGCAAGCCAAGACCCGTAATCCTGTCGGTTGGGGCTATATTGAAGATGCCCCGGACCCAACCGAACGCAAGGCCGCCCTGGACATGCTGGCGGTGTTTCTTGATGGCAAGGTGCCCGAACCGGTCGATGCGCCGGTGGCTAAAGCCATCAAGCTGACGCCCGGCCGGGTTGAAATACCGGTTGCGCTGGCCAACTGGCTCAGCGACAAACACAATGATCGCTTGCTGCATGCCCTGGGGCGGAGCTTCCACGACCTGGCGCGGCTGCGCGAACTTACCCCCCTGCCGGCACCCGATATCGTCGCCACCCCGGATTCCGAAACCGCCCTGGGGCGCATTCTGGAATGGGCAGACCGCGAACGCCTCGCAGTGATTCCCTTCGGTGGCGGCTCCAGCGTGGTGGGCGGTGTCACGGCCGAGAAATTTGACGCGTTCAACGGTTGCGTATCGGTTGATCTGCAAGACATGAGGGGTCTGGTTGAGCTTGATGAACGCTCCCGGGTTGCCGAATTCCGGGGCGGCACGCTGGGCCCCGATGTCGATGCAGCGCTCAAACCGCAGGATCTGAGCCTGCGTTATTTCCCGCAGTCCTATTTCCACAGCACAGTCGGTGGCTGGGTGGCCACTCGCGGGGCCGGACACTTCAGCACCCTGCACGCCAAAATCGAGGATCAGGTGCAGGCCTTGCGGGTGATGCTGCCTGATGGGCGCATCTCGGAAACGCGGCCGCTACCGGCCTCCAGTGTGGGCATAGACCCCAATCGCCTGTGGTGTGGCAGCGAAGGATTTCTGGGCATTATTACCTCCGCCCGGCTGCGCATTCATCCGCGCCCGCGCTACCGGGAAACGCAGGGCATCGTCTTCGCCGATTTCGATCAAGCCCTGGAGGCCGCCCGGGAAATCCTGCAAAGCGGGCTGTGGCCGGCACAGCTGCGTATGCTGGACCCGCTGGAACACCTCCAGAGTCGACTGATGCAGGGGCGCTCCGCCGAAGGCGCGTTGATGATCCTGGGTTTCGAATCCGGCCATCTGCCGGTGGATAATGCCATGCAGGCCGCGCTGGCCATTACCCGCGAACACGGGGGCATACCCGAGGTGAATGACGGCAACCAGGGCGATAGTGTCAGCGACTGGCGCCAGGCCTTTTTCCGTCAGCCCTATCTGCGTGACCTGCTGATGGATTACGGCATGATCCTGGACACTTTCGAGACGGCCGTGCCCTGGTCACGTCTGCCGGGTTTCTATCACAGCGTGCGCGATGCTACCCAGGCCGCCATTGACCGCATCTGCGGGCACGGCATTGTCATGGGGCGCACCACACACGCCTATCCTGACGGCATCTCGCTGTATTTTTCATTCTTCGCGCTCAGCCGCCCGGGAGCGCTCACGGAACAATGGTATGCCATCAAGGCCGCCGCTTCGGATGCGGTAATGAACGGCGGTGGCACCATCAGTCACCACCACGCCATGGGCCGTGATCACAAACCCTGGGCCCGGCAGGAAATCCCGTTGCCATTCCGTGACGCCATTCGGGCGGCAAAAAGCAGTCTGGATCCGAATGGCATCATGAACCCCGGCCTGTGGTTTGACGACTGAATTCCACCTGCAAGGGCAAGTCAGAACAGGGCAATATGTTGAAATTGTCCGGCCAAGACTTTATCTTTCAGAAAGCGATTTCCACACCGGCAGGTCTGGTTACAAGGATGACCTGAAAGGAGCGAGGGCATGCTCTGGAAAACGCTTGAAAAACGTATTCGTATAGGCACATTGACAGTACATTTTCCCGATGGCACCCGGCGCGTGCTGGGGTCGGGTGAACCGGATGTGCATATCCGGATGCATCGCAACAATACCCTGCGCCGTATCCTGCTTTATCCCCCGATGAACCTCGGCACCTCCTACATAGATGGCGGCTGGGGACCAGAGGGGCATGACCTGCGGCCTTTTTTCAGCCTGATCATGCAGAACATGGGTGTCGGACCGCGCTCGCTTGCGGTGCGAAAACTGATTGCGTTGATTCATCGTGTCGCTGAAATTAACTGGCCCTGGCGCAGCCTGCGTAATGTCAGTCATCACTATGATCTTGACCGACGCCTGTTCCGCAAATTCCTGGACAGTGACTTGCAATACTCCTGCGCCTACTTCGAACAACCCGATGCCACCCTGGAACAGGCACAGACAGCCAAGCGCCGGCACATCGCCAACAAGCTGCATCTCAAACCCGGGGCGAAGGTGCTTGATATCGGCTGCGGCTGGGGCGGTATGGCCCTGCATCTGGCGGAACACCACGACGCCCGTGTAACCGGCCTGACACTGTCGCGCGAGCAACTCAAAATCGCTCGTGAACGGGCACGTGAGGCAGGCCTTGAAGACCGGGTGGACTTCCGGCTGCAGGACTACCGGTTGCACGAGGAGGAATACGACGCCATCGTCAGTGTGGGCATGTTCGAGCATGTCGGCCGCCCGCAGTACCAGCAGTTCTTCGACCAGGTCATCAAAATGCTCAGGCCCGAAGGCACGGCCCTGATTCACACCATCGGCCGTAACGGGCCGCCCACGGCCACCAATCCGTGGATTGCCCGGCATATTTTCCCGGGCGGTTATATCCCCGCGCTGTCCGAGGTCAGCACACGCATCGAACGCAGCCGCCTGGTCCTTTCCGACCTGGAGGTGCTGCGCCTGCACTATGCGAAGACCCTGGAACAGTGGAATACGCGTTTTCAGGAGACCCGTCACGAATTCGCCGAAGAGCTCGGCGAGCAATTCTGTCGCATGTGGGAGTTCTATCTGCAGATCTCGGAATCGGCTTTTCGCTGGAGTGACCTGGTTGTCTTCCAGTTCCAGCTCAATCGCCGCAACGACGTTATACCGCTGACCCGGGATTATCTGTACCAACGGGAAAGCCCCGTCAGCTGTCGTGAAGCAGGCAGGATTTCAGCCTGACGACGGCGGCCGCAGATATTCCACCCAGTCCGGCACCAGCGCCCCGATCGTGCGTAACTCGCGGTCAAGCATCACCGCCCCCGGCAACAAGCTTTCCAGCCTGTGCCAGAAACGCGATGAATGATTGCGGTGCAACAAATGGCAAAGCTCATGCACCAGCACATAACGGCACAGGCGTGGCGGCAGAAACAGCAAGCGGTAATTCAGGCTGACCGTGCCTCGCACTGAACAGCTCCCCCACAGGGTACGCTGACCTGCAATACGCACGCGAGCGTAGTCCAGCTCCAGCTCCTGCGCCAGCGAGGCCAGCCAGGGCGCCAGATGCACACGCCCCTGGGTCAACAGCCAGCGATGCATGGCGGCCGCCGGCAACTGATCATGCCGGGGACTGCGTATTTCCACCCGTGTATCGGCTTCATCGGCCAGTAACCGCACGCCGGCCCGGTCATCACACCGCCACTGTACCGGCAAACAAAGATTGACGGCGTGGAAATCAATGCGTTCGGGGACACCGATCGGTCGCTGCCAGCGCGCCATGCCCCGGGCTTCAAGCCGCGCCACGGCCCGATCAATCCAGTCGCGACGCTCGCGCACCAGGCGCTCGGCCCGCCAGGCAGGCGTGCCCCGTGGCACAACCACCTCAACCCCGGCATGCGGGGAGACACGAATGCTCAGTCTGCGCGCGCGCCGGGATTCACGCAGGCGATACGCCGGCACGCCAACAGCGG
>SLRW01000156.1 GCA_007130745.1 Gammaproteobacteria bacterium | reverse complement strand
GCGGAAGCAAGCAGCTGTTTTTTCATAATTGTATTCTCCAGAGGGCGTTGTTTTTTAGATCACCCGAACCAGGTGCCCCATCACTGGTCAGGCAGAACTCAAATCTGCCCCAAAAAGGTGCAGACAGGCCGAAGATAACATGGGGGCCGGGGTGACACAACTTCCTTTTTTTCATGTAGTTGGAAGATTGTGACAATGTTGTTACGAGTTCTGGTGGCTGAGCAGTTGGCGGCTGGTGGCCTGGCCCAGCCACACAGCAACCAGCGCGCCACCGATATTCCCTGAAATATTCAACCAAAACAGCATGGTGCTGCCGTCCTGAAGCAGCATTATGGATTCCAGGCTGAACACAGAAAAGGTGGTGTAGCCGCCCAGCAAACCCGGCATCAGGAACAGGCGCCATGCCGGTAGCCAGGGGCTAGCGCTTGCTTTGGCAGTCAATGCGGCAACCACGCCGATGGCCAGCGCGCCGCTGGTGTTGGCTGCCAGGGTGTCCCAGGGCCATGTGGTGTGGATGGCGGGAAGACTCAGCAGATAACGCAGCACCGCACCCAGCGCGCTGCCCAGACCGACTATGAGGGAAGCCCTGAACGTATTCATGATGCGAGGGCGAAACCGAGGCCTGCGCCGCCCACACAAAGCGCGATTGAAGCCAGCACATTGCCCAGTGCCAGGCGGGTGTGGCCGGCCTCGAACAAGGCCAGGGTTTGCTGGCTGAAAGTTGAAACGGTGGTAAAACTGCCGAACAGACCGACAAGTATGAACAGGGCCGGCAAGCTGTCTGCGCCGTCCGGCGCCTCCGGCAGCAGGTCGGGTGCCACCAGGCCAATGCCCAGGCTGCCGAGGAAATTTACACTCAGCGTGCCCCAGGGAAAATCGCTTCGGGCGAGTTTTTGTACCAGTTCGCCAAGCGCGTGGCGTGCCGCGCCGCCGATGGCGCCGCCCAGGGCGATGGCAAGCAGTGCTTCAGGCATTGCTGTCACGCACCTCCGTCGAAAATCCGGGGTTGAAGCCGGATATAGCCTGATCTGCCCGGATGATGGCATCATAGGGGCAGCCGTGTATCATGGCCAGTCCGCCGGGGGCGGGGTGAAGTACAAGCCGGTGGCAAAACCCGGCGGATCTTGTCGTGGGGAGGAGCGCGTTTGAATACAACAAGCGCCACCAAATGCCGATTCTCGCGGTGCCTTTGCAGTGCGCTGCTGGCCCTGTGCCTGCTGTATTCCGGCAGCGCGCTGGCCAATGCTGTGGAGCTGTTCCCCCGTCCCGCCGAAATCGAGCCGGATGTCGCCTTCTGGGTCCAGGTTTACTCCGATGTGGACAGCCAGGGCGGCCTGTTGCACGACCGGCGCGATCTCAACGTGATTTACGATGAGGTGCGTTTCCCCTCCGGCGCCTCGGCCGGCCAGCAACGCGCCATTGTCAATCGTGCCCGCGAGCGCTACCAATCCATCCTCCGTGCACTGGCCTCGGGTCCACACGATAATCTGGGTGGGGAAGCCCGCCGGGTGCTGTCGTTTTTCCCCGAGGATGTGAGTCGCGAAGAGTTGCGCCTGGCCGCAGGGCGTATCCGTTTTCAGCGCGGACAGGCCGACCGCTTCCGTGATGGTGTCGTGCGTTCCGGCGCCTTTATTGCGCATATCCACCAGACACTGGATGACATGGGGTTGCCGCGTGAATTGGCGGCGCTGGCGCATGTGGAGTCCTCATTTACACCCTATGCCTGGTCGCATGTGAGCGCTGCGGGGATGTGGCAGTTTACCCGAGCCACCGGCCAGCGCTTCATGCGTGTGGATGATGTGATTGATGAACGCATGGATCCTTATATCTCCACCGTGGCGGCAGCGCGGCTGCTCGACCATAATCTTGACATGCTGGATACCTGGCCGCTTGCGCTGACTGCCTACAATCATGGCTCGACCGGGATGCGACGGGCGGTACGGGAGCTGGGTACCAAAGACATTGAGGTGATTCTGCGGCAGTACCGCGGGCCTCGTTTCGGTTTTGCCTCGCGAAATTTCTACCCTGCCTTTCTTGCCGCGGTGGAGGTGCATCGTCGTGCGGACGAGATATTTGGTGACATCGAACGGGAGGCCCCGCGCCAGTATACTTCTGCCGTGACACCAGCTTTTATAGAGGCGCATGAGCTGGCCGAGCGGCTGTATGTCGATTTATCGACCTTGCGGGCGAATAACCCTGCCCTGCGCCCCGGGGTCTGGGATGGCAGCATGCGTATCCCACGGGGGGTTGAGCTGCGTCTGCCGCATGAGGCACTGGCCATGGAGATGGAAGAAGCCCTGGCCATGCTCGACCCGGGTATGCTGCATGCCCGCCAGCGGGGCACCCTGACCCATGTAGTCCAGCGCGGCGAGACGCTTTCGACTATTGCCGCCCGTCATGGCCTTGGCACCCGGGAGCTGGCCCGTTTCAATAATCTGGGTAATGGCCAGTTAATTTATGCCGGGCAGAATCTGCAGGTGCCGGTGGGAGGACAGCAGACGGCTGGTCGCGAGCTGCCCGCGGATGGGGTTCACAAGGTTCGTGCCGGCGATACGCTTTCCGCTATCGCCCGTCGTTATGGTATGAACCAGGGCGATCTGGTGGCCTATAACCAGTTTTCGAGCCTGGACCGCATTTATCCCGGACAGCGCCTGTACCTGACTCCGGCCGCCGCTGCGGGATCGCAACAGGATGCCCGGGTCGCATCCGCAGCCCGTGCCCGGCCGGTAGCCACCCGAGGTGAGCCCGCCAATACGGCGCGCACAGCGCCGACCGGGAGTGCGGGAAATGCGGATTACTCCGTGGCACCGGATGGCTCGGTTGTGGTGCACAATGGCGAGACTCTGGGGCATTACGCCGACTGGCTGGGCATTCGTGCAGCTCGTCTGCGCCAGATCAACGGGCTCAGCATGGGCCAGCCGGTGGTGCTCGGTCAGCGCTTGCAACTGGAGTTCACGGGCGCGGACCCCGAAACCTTCGAGCGTCTGCGACGTCAGTGGCATGATGACCGGCAGGGCGCCTTTTTCGAGCGCTACCATATTGTCGAAAGCCGCGAATATACAGTCCAGCCGGGCGATTCGTTATGGACGCTGGCGCGTGATCATGGCGGGGTGCCGTTGTGGCTGCTCCGCCAGTACAACCCGGAGGCCGAGCTTGGCCACCTCAGGGCGGGTACTGCGCTGAGGATTCCGGTGATAGAGCGCCGCGCCGACAGCGGCGAATCGGTTGCTGCAGACACCTGATTAGCGCTACAGGAGCACAGACCTTGTCAGCCGGGCAGGACACCCTCGTGCGCCCTGATCCTCCTCGTGCGCCCCGTCGTGAGATCTTCGGCTGGGCCATGTTCGATTTTGCCAACCAGGCCTATACCCTGTTGATTATCACGGTGGTCTTCGGTGACCTGTTTACACGGGTGATTGTCGGCGATCGCGGGGATGACTACCGGTTGGGAAACCTGCTCTGGAGTGCCGCATTGGCCACCAGTTACATGATGGTGGTGGTCTCCGGACCCCTGCTCGGCGCATTGATGGACTTCACCGCCCGGCGCAAGCAGTTTCTGTTCGGCAGTTATATTGTCACTGTATTTGCCACCGCGCTGCTTTATTTCATTGAGCCGGGTTATATCCTGCCGGCCATCATCCTGATTGTGATATCCAACTATGCCTACGCCGTGGGCGAGTCTTTTATTGCCAGTTTTCTGCCCGGTCTGGGGCCGCCGGCGGATCAGGGGCGTATATCCGGATTTGGTTGGGCGCTGGGTTATATAGGCGGGCTTTTTGCCGCCGGCTTTACGCTTGTGGTGCTGGGCGAGGTTAGTGCGGAAAACTATGAGCGTATCCGCTGGGTCGGTCCTTTTGCGGCGGCCTTCTTTCTGTTGGCGGCCATCCCTACCTTTATGTGGGTGCGTGAGCGCGGAGTAGCCCGGCAATTGCCACCAGGGCAGGGTTATGTGGGCGTGGGGCTTTTGCGGGTGAGCGATACCGTACGTGATCTGCGTCATTTTCGTGATCTGGGCCTGATGATGTTGTCCATATTTTTTGCCATGGGCGGCATCTACATCATCATTACGTTCTCGTTTATCTATGGTGCCCAGGTGATTGGCTGGGACACCAGTGTGCGTAACATCATGTTTATCGTGGTGCAGATATTCGCTGCGGTTGGAGCGCTTGGCTTCGGCTGGTTACAGGACCGTATTGGCGCGCGCAGCACCTACATCATGACCTTGCTGCTGTGGATTGCTACAATCCTGTGTATCTATATGACACCGCACCTGGCAGCGCTGGCCGGTCGCTGGCTGGGGGTCGAATTACAGGCTCAGCACGTGTTTTTAGTGGTCGGTTCGCTGGCCGGCATGAGTCTGGGATCCAGCCAGTCGGCCGGTCGGGCGATGGTCAGTATCCTGTCGCCACGGGACAAGTCGGCCGAGTTTTTCGGTTTCTGGGGGCTGGCCGCAAAACTGGCTGCAGTGATGGGGATACTCAGCCTCGGGGCGTTACAGAATATTGTGGGTCTGCATGCTTCCATGCTGCTTTGTGTGGCTTTGTTCATACTGGCAATCGTGGCCTGCCTGCCGCTGGATCAGGTGCGCGGACGTGAGATGGCCAGGCGCTGGGATGCGCGGGCAATGACGGCCTGAGTCACTGAAGTTGCGGCCTGTCGGGCAGCAGCTTGCCTGTCCGGCGTGGACACAGTAGCCTGCTGCTTTTGCCGCGTTTTTGGGGGTGCCAGGCGCCATTGCGCATTGCCCGCAACCTGTTTGGGGATCAGTCTGCCGGGATTGTCATAATGAGAGATGTCATGAGTGCTTATCAGCAGGATGGGGAGCGGGTAGAGAAGGTGTCCGCGGATTTTCAGGCCGAGCTGGAACAGACCCTGGGTCTGCGCGGGGTTGAATACCGTTACGGATTGAGCCGTGACGAGCTGTTCGAAGAAGCCATTCGTTATGATCGTGGCCGGGTGCGCCATGATGGCGGTGACCACGAGCAAAAAGCTTTTGCCACGGCTCTGGGCAAGGAAGGGCCGCTGGTGTTTTATTCGGACCCGGACTGTACCGGGCGTCCGGTCAAGGACACCTATGGCGTGGCCCGCCCCGAGGTCGAGGAGCATGTGTGGTGGAAGGATGACTTCCGCCCCTTTGATCCGGGCGCCTTTGACGCCCTGGTCGAGCGCGTGGTGACACATCTCAATGCGCATGCCGAGCGTCTCTATGTAGAAGATGTTTACTGTGGCTGGGATCCGTCCTACGCCGTGCCGCACCGCTTTGTGGGCGAATACGCGACCCATGCCCTGTTCGTGCGCAATATGTTCGTCGAGTCCCTGGCTGGCGTGGCCGATGCCGAGGCCCGGCGCTGGACGTTGCTCAACGTGCCCAGTTTCCGCTGTGATCCTGCACGCGACGGCACCCGGTCAGAGCGCGCTGTAATTATTGATCTGCAGCGGCGGCTGGTGCTGGTGCTGGGGCCAGCGGATTATTGCGGCATTAACAAGAAAGCCATGTTCACGGTGATGAATTACCTGCTGCCGGAGATGGGTGAGCTGTCAATGCACTGCTCGGCCAATGTCGGCGAAGAGGGTGATGGCGCCATTTTGTTCGGCCTCAGTGGTACCGGTAAAACGACCCTCTCGGCTGATCCGCATCGCCAGCTGATCGGTGACGACGAACACGCCTGGACGGCCAACGGGGTATCTAACTTTGAGGGCGGCTGTTACGCCAAGCTGGTGGATCTGGACAAGGAAGCCGAACCGGTGATTGCCGCGGCGCTGTCCATGCCCGGCACCCTGATTGAGAATGTGCCGGCTCTGCCCGGCAAGCCGCTGGCCGAGACGCACCCGCAGGATCTCGACCTGACGGACCGCTCGATTACCGAAAACACACGCTTTTCCTACCCGCTATCCTGTAACCCCAATGTGGCGCCCGGTGCGCGCGGGCCGCACCCCCGCACCATTGTGCTGTTGACCGCCGATGCTTTCGGGGTGTTGCCGCCTGTGTCCATTCTGGACAAGAAAGACGTGATGTATCACTTCGTGTCCGGTTTCACCGCCAAGCTGGCGGGCACCGAAGTCGGCGTAACCGAGCCCAAAGCCGCTTTCAGCGCTTGTTTCGGGGCGCCGTTTATGGCTCGCAAGCCCTCCGAATACGCCCGCATTCTTGCAAGCAAGATCGAGGACCAGGACGCCTGCTGTATTCTGCTGAATACGGGGTGGTCGGGCGGCCCCTACGGGGTCGGAAAACGCATCTCCATCCATCACACACGCGCGCTGCTCAATGCCGCGTTGCGGGGTGATTTCAACCAGGTGGAGACGCGCGAACATCCCATCTTCGGGCTGCGCATGCCGGTGGCCTGCCCCGGGGTGCCGGACGAGATACTGGATCCGCGTTCTACCTGGTCCGATACCGAAGCCTATGATGCCCAGGCCCGCCATTTGCGGGATATGTTCCGGCAGAATTTCGAAGCCAGGGGCTTTGCCGAGCTGGGCATAGAACCGGTGATGTAAATGAGAGGCCTCACCCAAGCATGAAAAAGCCCGCTCAAGCGGGCTTTTTCATGTCATGAGGGCACCCGGGATCAGGCTTCACGCGACCGCGGTTGCTTCGTTCTCGTAGTCTTGATGATGGGTGCCGTAACCCTTGCGCTCCAGCGATTTCTTCCAGTATTCGACCAGATCCCTGTTGTCATGGTCCCAGGGATGATAGCTCGGGCGATAGTAGGCAAAGTACGCCGGCAGGACCTGGCGGAACATCCCCGGACGGACCCAGAACCAGTGCAGGACCCGGCTCCACCCGCGCAGATTCCAGAGCTGGCCGTCAGCACGTAACAAGGCGATATGGTGTGAGTTGGCGCGCCACATAAACAGGATGGTGACGCGAATCATGGCGCGGATGCGGGTGAGGTAACCCCAAAAGCCCGGGAACATGGCTTGATAAACATCGTAGGCCACTGCCTTGTGTTCGGTTTCCTCAATGGCGTGCCAGCGCCACAGGTCCCGGAACACCGGATGCACCCCGGCATACACGCGGCGGTCACGCAGGGCCACATCGGCCAGGATGGCCGTGAAGTGTTCCAGCGCACAGGTCGCGGCGAGTTGTTGTTTGGGGGACGTCCGACGGCGCACGAAGGCGAGAATGCCCTTGAGTTTCTCGTGCAGACGGTTGGCTGGATAGCCCTGTTTGTCAAGCAATTCGTTGTAACGCAGATGTTCGCGACTGTGCATGGCCTCCTGGCCAATAAAACCGCGTATGTCTTTCAGCAACCGCGGGTCGTCAATCTGGTCGCGATAATGGCGCACGCTGTCGATGAAAAATTGTTCCCCTTCCGGAAACAGGATCGACAGCCCGTTGAAAAAAGTGGTGATGAAAGGGTCACCCCCGTGCCAGTGGCGGGGAATATCCTCATTAAGCTCAAAACTGATGTCACGCCGCTCTATGGGCGGATGCCTGAAATTGTTTGTGGTAGCTGCGTGGGCACTCATGGCTGTCTGCTCCTGAAAACATGACCGGTAGTGACGTTTACATTAAATGGTGTAATTGTCAAATGTTGTGGGGCTGTCTATGATGAACCGCCGTATCGACACCACGAGCAGGGAGGCCCGGGTGATCTCACTCAAGATTCTTTCAGCCCGTCTGGGTAGCGCACTGTGCTGTTTTTTGTTGTTATGGCCGTGGCCTGTTGCCGCCGATTGCGGCGGTGTGGCTGACAGTATTCACCGGATCAAGGGCTATGCAGGGGAGGCGGTGGCGTCGGGCAGACAGGTCCGGGTTGAGGGGGTAGTCACCGCGGCCTTCCCCGGGCGTGAAGGCATCAATGGTTTCTGGATCCAGCACGGTCCCCGCGAAGATGCGCGCTTGCCGGCCGGGATCTTTGTCTATGTTCCGGAACCCGACGATCGCCTTGATGCGTTGATCCGGCCGGGGCAACGGCTGCGATTTGAAGCGCGCATCGGCGTGTTCAGGGGGCAGCAGCAACTCACCCGCCTGCGCGATGTGCGCGATTGTGGTGAGGCCGGCCTGCCCCGGCCCGTGGTGCTGCAATTGCCGCCGGATACCCCGCTGGCGCGTCTTGAAGGGCTAAAGGTGCGGTTCCCGCAGACGCTGACGGTCAGTGGTACGCATCAACTGGCGCGTTATGGTTCCCTGGTGCTTTCTGCGGACGGGCGCTTGTTTCGCCCGACCAACTTTACCGGCGGCGATGCGGCTGCTAATCGGGGGCGGCGGATTATTCTGGATGACGGCAGCTACCACAGCTGGCCATCCCCGCTGCCCTGGCTCGATGAACAGGGCACCCGGCGGGTGGGCAGCACGATTGAGGATCTCATCGGCGTACTGGCCTGGGCCTTCGATAATTACCGCATTCATCCGCTGCGTCCGCCGCAATTTACAGAGGCTAATCCAAGACCGCCACCGCCGCCCGGGCCGGCTGGGGGCGCTGTTCGTCTGGCCGCTTTCAATCTGGAAAATTATTTCATCAGCCTGGGGCAGCGTGGCGCCCGCAGCCGGGCCGGACTGGAACAGCAACGCGCACGCCTGGTGTCAGCCCTCAAGGCGCTGGATGCCGATATTGTGGGGTTGGTGGAGGTAGAGAATAATCCGGCTGCGGTGGCCGATCTGCTCGAGTATTTGAACCGGGACTTGCCGGCAGAGGGTCGATACCGTCACCTGAAAGGGCCTCAAGGCACCGGTGACGATGCCATCAAGGTGTCCCTGATCTACAGGCCCGCGCGAGTACAGGCGCTGGGCCCGTTGCAGCGCGACAAGGCCGGCGCGCATTTGCGGCCGCCGGCTGTGGGCCGTTTCCGGGGGGCAGCAAAGACCGGGGCGGATTCATGGCCGGGGGCTTTTGCGGTGGCCGTGGTGCATTCCAAGTCCAAGATTCGTTGCCCCCCGGCCGGAGATATTGATCTGGGGCAGGGTTGCTGGAACCGTTTGCGAACCGGGCAATCCAGCGCCTTGCTGGAATTCTCCGATGAGCTGGATGAGCCGCTGCTGGTGCTGGGGGATATCAATGCTTATGGCGGGGAAGACCCGGTGGCAGTGTTTACTTCAGCCGGCTTTGTGGATTTGATTGCCGACCGGGTGCCCCGCGAACGGCGTTATACTTATGTGTTTAACGGCGAATCAGGCTACCTGGATCATTTGCTGGCGCCTGCTGAACTGGCCACGCGAGTGCAGCAGGCGGGTATCTGGCATATCAATGCCGATGAGCCCTGGTTTCTGGCCTATGACGGGCGCTATCCGGAGGCCGCCCGGGGGACGGTGTTCAGAGGCTCGGATCATGACCCGGTGTGGCTGGATCTGTGTT
>SLRW01000154.1 GCA_007130745.1 Gammaproteobacteria bacterium | reverse complement strand
GAGGACTGATTAATGCGTATCACCACACAAACCACGGTAGCTGCGATGGCAGCAACACTTGCTCTTGCAGGCTGCTTTGGCTCTTCCTCCACAAACATCGTGGCCGAAGGCCTGGAAGATCTCGATCTGACCACAGCGCAGCAATGTGACCACATGGATCAGTCTCATTGTCTACTGCCATTTCCTAACAATCATTTCACCCAGCCGGATCCGGCTTCGGACACCGGAGTGCGCATCCACTTCGAACAAGCCGCAATGCCGTCTGCAGCTCCTGTCCTCGAAGACTTTGGCGGCATACCGATTGACAATGACGGCGGCGGCCCCATGGACCCGACAGAATGGAACCGAAATGATGGTTTCTCGCCTGGCAATATGATGCTGGCCCATGTTCCCGCCCTGGACCTGGAACAGACCGGCGCAGCCCGCCTGTGGGACATTGAACCGGCACTGGATTCCGATGCGCCCATTCTTGTCATCAACGCCGATACAGGGGAGCGGCAGCTGATCTGGGCCGAACTTGATACACGAGCCGAGGACCCGGAGCGTCAGGCGTTGATCATCCGCCCGGCGAAGAATTTCACCGAAGGCGAGCGTTATATCGTCGCCCTGCGCAATCTGCGCAACACAGAGGGTGAACTGCTGGAGGCTCCCCCCCTGTTTCGCGCCTACCGGGATAAACGAATCTTCATGGGCGCGGCGGAAGTCTTCGAACAACGCCGTGGCGCCATGGAGGATATCTTTGGCCGCCTTTCAGATCATGGCGTGAAACGCAGTGAACTGTATCTGGCCTGGGACTTCACCGTGGGCAGTCAGCGCAATCTCACCGAACGCCTTTTGCACATGCGCGACCAGGCGCTGGCCTCACTGGGTGGCAATGCACCTGCATTTACTGTCGACAATGTTGAACAGGCGCCCGCTTCCGGTATTCGTTACCGTGTGGACGGAACTTACAGCGTGCCCAACTTCATGGACCAGGAAGACGCACCTCCCGGGGCACGCCTTAACTACGGCCAGGACAACCCCGACGCCTTGCCTCAACAGCTCAATGGCACCGCGATGGTTGACGCACCGTTCCGTTGTCATATCGCCGATACCACAGTCAGTGCCTTTGACGACCCGGGGGCCACCGTAGATCCGGCACGCCCGGCCGTATACGGCCATGGATTGCTTGGTTCCGGGATCAGCGAAGTGGGTGCGGGCAACATCCGAGACATGCAGAACGAACATAACTTCATGTTCTGCGCCACCAACTGGGCCGGCATGTCCATCGAAGATCTAATGAGTGGCGTAGTGCCCAATATCCTGGTTGATTTCGGGAAATTCCCTCAGCTTGCTGATCGTTTGCAACAAGGCATCCTCAATGCGGTCTTTCTAGCCGAATTGCTGGCTCACGAAGACGGCTTCGCAAGCCATTCTGATTTCCGCCAGGGCGATGACGAGGTGGTATTCGAACGCACCGGAGAGGTCTTCTATGACGGCAACAGTCAGGGCGGCATTCTCGGCGGTACGCTGGTTGCCGTAGCGCCGCAAATCCATCGTGGTGTACTGGGCGTGCCGGGCGCCAATTACAGCTTGCTGCTGCGTCGCTACCACGATTGGGACAGCACCTTCGGTGTTGCCGTCGCTCTGGCCTATACCGATGAGATGGAACAACCACTGGGGCTGGCCCTGCTCCAGATGCTCTGGGACCGGGGGGAAAACAACGGCTATCTGAGCCATTTTGCCGGCAATCTTCTGCCCAACACACCAGCGTCGGAGGTGTTGCTGCAATCAGCCATCGGGGATTTCCAGGTCACCATGTGGAGCCCGGAGATCATCGCCCGGACCATTGGCGCCCCGGTCGACTTCGGCGCGCCGGACGGCGAACACCCCGACGACAACCCCTACTTCGGGATTGATCGAATCAGTACCTACCCGCATCAGGGCAGCGCACTCAGCGTTTGGGATGCCGGCGATTACGACGGCGATTCCGCCGGCAACGCCTTCCCGCCGCATGAAAACATCGGCCCGCCACCTGAAACCGGCGAAGATCCTCATGGCTCGGTACGCGCCAGCGTCAGTGCACGGGAACAGAAAGCGGAGTTTATGGCGCCCGGTGGAGTGGTTATCGACGTCTGCGCGATGGCGCCCTGCCTGACAGACGATCATACCGGGCTGAGTCGCGATTGAAGGCGCGCCGATGCGTCGTGGCCCTGTGTCAAACAGAGTCACGGCGTATCACGACGCTCCCATTTCTCCCAGATAAAGGGGTAATTCCAGATCCGGCGATGGGTGCGTTTAAGTGCCCGTGTGATCTTCCAGCGTTGCCGGTACGCGCCGGGGATCCATTCGTGGTACTGGATCATGATCTCGCGGCAGCGCCGGTGCAGACCGGTGTCAATCAGGCGGGGCAACAGAGAATACTCCCCACCCTCTATATTGATCTTGACCAGATCAAGTTCATCGTAGCCGAGCTCGGCAATAACCTCACTGACATCGCGCATGCGCACCTCACGCGTATTCATCGGCGCAACATGGTCGGGAGAGTCCGGGTAGATGGTGGTGCCGGGCCCGCGCAGGTAAACCGTTTCCCGTGCTTCACGATCCAGCAGACCCCAGGGATGCAGGGTGACCCCTGATACGCCCTCGAAGCGTTCACGTATCTTTTTATGCAGGCCGGGCAACACTTCGAATATATGAATTTTGCAACCATATTGCCGATAAACCTGTTCTGCCCACTCACCATCAAAGCCGCCTATATCAAGCACTACACTGTCAGCATCAAGATCATGCCTGTGGAGCAAGCTACGGGCCTGGTCGGCCGCAAAAAAACGCTTGATGCCGGGAGAAAAGGCAAATACCTCCATAATGCGAACCGCAACAGGATCTGCATCGCGATAGACATGGCGCTGCCAGAGCATCCAGGGTTTCATTGCTGCGCGTTTTAGTCTGTAAAGCATTTGTCTTCTCCCCGAGACCAGCGCGTTCCTGGAATGCCTCGGAATGGCCGGACTCCGAATAACGCAGCCGGGCTCCGGTCAGCAAAACACAAACGGAGCCAGGGGGTGGCAATGAGCCGTCTGTCAAGCAGACACGCCCCGGACACATGACCAATACAGGCCGTGTCGGGTTGGTCAGAAAGCGTAATGGTGTTCATACGCCGGTTAAATCGGGGAAAGGGCGTACTTTCCCCTACCCACCGCGTCCACTCCTGACAACAGAAGCAGCCTATACACCTGTGCGTCGAATAAAACCCTGGCTTTCATGTTCCGGACAAAACGTCACGACGCACCCATTTCTCAAACACAAATGGATAATTCAACACTCGTTTATGGGTATGATTTAGCGCTCTGTTGATCCGGTATCGACGAAAATGAGACATGAACCAGTTCTCGTTGTACTGGATCATGATCTGTCTGCAGCGTTTGTGCAGTCCAGAGTCAATCAGCATCGGCAGCAAGGTGTATTCTCCGCCTTCGGCACCACTCTTCCATCCGAAGGAGCCAATTCTGAGCAGGTCAATCTCTCTTGGCTCGACTTCCTCCAGCAACTCTCGCACATGGTTCATCTTAAGGTTGTTCGGGTGAGCATAAACACAAGTAGAATCAGCAAACCGATTTTGAAGCTTCCATGTCCACCCCACCGTCATCGGGTAGACCTGAACCTGGCAGTTATACTTTTCCTGTATTTGCTGCGCCCAATCTCCCGTAGTGGCGCCTACATGAATAACCATGTTATCTGATGAAAGCTCATGGCTATGCAGAATATCTTCAGTTTTAGACGCCTTGATAGCCTGCCTGATTGCGGACGAATAGTTAAAAGACTCCAGAATCGTCCACGGGACTTGATCTGTATTGCGATAACGCAGCCGCATGATAGTTGCCCGGGGTTTCGTCAACCATCGCTTAAGCGTGTAAAAAAACATGCGGTGTCCCCTTTGCCTTCCTCGCGGGGATGATGAGCAATAACCGAACACGCTGATCCCGGGGACCAGTCGGGCTGTGGTTATTTTTTGCTCGGAACACCCCAAAACCAACGGTGTACGATATATTCTTCTCTTGTGCGCAATTCCACACTATCAATGGAAAAGGCCCGGCTACGTGAGCATTATAACCACGATTTTTCTTGTCATGAGAGCCCTGCTGCTCGCCCTGTTGTGGCCGTCCGTCGGCCTGGTGATTGCCAGTCAGTGGCCGGATGGATTATTGCGGACCTTCAGCATGATCGAGCTGGGGATGGTCGCGCTGGCCCTGACCGGTGCCGGCGTTGCTGTCAGTTTTGCGCAGTGGCGGGTTTTTACGGCTTTTATCCTGGTTCTGACGATCTGGTCGGGGTTGCGCTTTGCCGGCACCCCAGCGGCCATGGTTGGCTTGCCGATACTCGCATTGGTCCTGCTTCCGTGGCTGCGCGAACGGGGCATTACCGGCACCGGGCCCGCGCTGGCCGGTTGCATCATCGTCCTGGTGGTTGCGTTGTGGGCTCGCGGTGGCGCCCCTGCAAGCAGCGCAGACAGTCTTTTGTTCCACCCGCTGGAGATACTGACAACAGAAATTTCGCTGGCGGCGTTAATCACCCTGCTTGGTCTGTCCGGCGCGCTGGTACGCCTCGCAATCAGGCGCGAAGCCATTGATATTGGTCTGGCCGGCGCTCTCGCGAGCAGCATACCACTGGTGCTTGCGCCTTCATCATTGACTCCCGGAGCGCTGGCTGTCACCGCTGCCGCTGTCTTGTCGCTGTGGAGCGGCCTGCTTCTGCACGCCTGGCGGCTGGCCTATCTGGATGAACTCACCGGCTTGCCCAACCGCCGTGCGTTGGAAGAACGCATTCAGCGCCTCCCCCGGCAGTGGGCCGTGGCCATGCTCGACATTGACCATTTCAAGAAATTCAACGACCGCTGGGGGCACGATGTAGGTGACCAGGTATTGCGCCGGGTCGCGGCTGTGCTGGCGCGTGCAGGTGCCGGCGGTCAGGCCTATCGTTACGGCGGTGAAGAATTTTCCGTAATCTTTCCCCACGCCGACAGCGAGCGGGCAGCCGATGCTATTGAACGATTGCGTTTAGGCGTCAGCCGCGACCCATTCCAGGTGCGGGGAGACCGTGCCGGAGCCAAACGACGTGGCCATGGCGGCGGTCGTGATACCCAGCGCATTACTCTCAGTGCCGGCCTTACTATAGCCAACGGCGAACCGCCCGAATCCGTGTTTGATAAAGCTGACAAAGCGCTCTACCGGGCCAAGGCCGCCGGGCGCAACCGCCTGATTCAGGCCGAGTAAAGCCGCGCTCATGCTGCAATTGACTTGACCCCTTCAGCAGCGGCAGCATGGTTGCCCGGTTACAGCTGGCAGTCAGCATTACAGATAAGGAGGCGACCATGGGATTCGCGCTATCCGATATGCAGCTTCAAAGTGAAGCTTTCAACCCCCACGGCAACATCCCTACGCAGTACACCGGCGAGGGGGAAGACATCTCTCCTGCGCTGAGTTGGCGTAATACCCCTGAGGGAACACGTGGCTTTGCCATCATCTGCCACGACCCGGATGCGCCCCTGGTCAAGGACGGCGCCTACGGCTTCGTGCACTGGTTGCTGTATAACCTGCCCGGCGATACCGGCCACCTGGAGGAAAACACCGACCAGGGCACCGCCGGAATCAATGATTTTGGCAACGAAGGCTATGGCGGCCCCATGCCCCCGGAAGGCCACGGCGTGCATCATTACTACTTCTGGGTGCTGGCGCTGGACAAGGCGCTGGATTTGCCTGCAGGGCTCACACTGGGCAGCTTCCTGGATCGGGTCGAGGAGCACATCATCGGCATGAATCGCCTGGTCGGCACCTACGAGCGCCGCTGAACCGAATCCGGCAGTCAGCTGGCACGGACCAGCGCCCAGCGCACCAGCCGGGCCATGATGTGCTCGCGCAGCCCGTGCGGCCTGGCCAGTTGCATGCGCTGCATACAGGCCTCGCCGCCGGCGGGCAGCTTGCCCGGCGCAATCAATCCGGCCAGCAACTGCCCTCGCCCACGCCAGCTGCCCGCAGCTGCTTTGAGCCGCGGCAAGGCCCGCGCCAACATCACCTCTTCATCGGTAAAATCCGTACCCAGTGGGTACTCCGGCAGCAGATCCTGCTGCGCCAGTGACGCCAGCGCCCGGCGCAAATGTTCCGGCGTATTGCCGCGCTGGCGATCGGGGATTTCATAATCCGTTTCAACCTTGCCGTGCTTTTTCGCCCAGGCCAGCAGCTCGTCCTGGAATCGCGCATCGCTGACAGCGATTAGGCGTTTGATCACTTCACCATCGGGCTGCCCGCGCAGATCGGCGACGCCGTATTCCGTGACCACCATATCGCGCAGATGACGGGGGATGGTGATATGCCCGTAGGCCGGGGTGATATTCGACTCCAGTGCACCGCTGCTGTCCCGGCGCGTGCTGCGCAGCATCAGTACCGAACGCCCGTCGGGCAGACCATGGGCCAGCGATACAAAATCATACTGACCGCCCACCCCGCTGACGACACGACCATCTTCCAGGCCATCGGACACCGCAGCGCCGATCAGAGTAATTTTCATCACCGAATTGAAAAACCGCGCCCCGCGTCGCTGCCGGGCTTCCAGCGCCCGGTCACCCGACAGCCGGTTGACCTCCCGGATGGCCGTCATGTCGATAGCTGAAAACAGCGCCTCCGGCATTATTCTCAGGCGTTCGTAATAACGCGCCGAGCCCAGCAGAAAGCCGGCCTGCAATAACCGGCCGTGGCGAAGACGCTCGCCCAGGCAGGAGGCCTCCACCGCCGCCAGCGTGGCCGGGTCTTCCAGGTTCGCGCCGAGGCGATGCCCGTCCGGGCACACCAGTTCGTCGCCCTCCAGCCGGACCCCGTCGCAGAAAACACCGTAATGAGTAAGCCAGTCCACATCGGAAAGTGTCAGGGGTTTATCTACGACACCTTCTTCAATCAGCCACTCCAGTAGCTCCCGGGTAACTGCCGGGCCTTCTCCCCGCTTCTCCTGCCAGGCCTCCAGCCAGGGGTCGTCATACACAAAGCGCTTGAGGATGTCCCGGTCGTACAGGGTGAGAAAGCCCTCCACAAACATCTCACTGGCGCCATAGATGCCGGTATCAAAAGCGCCTGTCCCGCCGTAACGGGCAATCTCCGCCGGCATCTCACCCTGTCCCATCGCATTCAGCGCCTCGCGCCACGCCCGGTTGTGCTCATGGCGCAGGCAGCAGCCCTGCACAATGGCATCCCCCAGCGAACCGATACCGATCTGCAGCGTGCCGCCATCCGGCAACAGCCCCGAGGCATGCAGACCGATGGCATGATCCGCCAGCGACACCGGCGAGGACGGCATGGCAAAAGGCTCATGGTCGTAATCAGGCAAGTCCACCAGCAGATCAAAATAATCGGCATCCACAATGGCATCCTGGCCCATGAAGGGCAGCCGCCGGTTGACCATGCCCACGCCCACTGCCGGTGCCCCGCCCTGCGCGACCCGCTCGCGCACCAACGGCACCAGATCCAGGGTGACATCCGGATTACTGGACAGGCTGTAACGGCGGCCTGATGTGTCTTCACGCACGGCGATGGACTGCATCAGCACATTGACACCATGGTCCATCATGTCGCGCGCCACATGGGTGTAGTTGCTGCTGATGTAATTGCGCTGGGCAGCCGGCGCGCCCAGCATTCGCCCGGGCGGGAAATAGAACTCCAGGACTTTTACATTGGGCGGCAGCTTGTCCGCCACCAGGTCACGCAGATAATCCAGCGCCGGGTAATCTGGCCACAGCCGCTCGGCCAGCGGCACCATGAAACGCCGCTCCAGCTCGCTGCCAGCCGGCGGTACCGCCAGTGACAGCGCGGTAATGATCTTCAGTTCGATGCCCTCATCGTGGCAGGCGCGCTGATAAAAGGCATTAAGCAGCGCGTTGCATTTACCTATGCCCAGCGGCGTGCCGATCACCAGTGTTTTGCCCACCCGCTCGATGACGGTATCCACGCAGGCCTCAAGGCTTTGTGGCCGTTCCGGTGCTGTCATGAAGAACTACCCCCACCGTGATATACGCTGATGTTGATTGAGGGAACCACTGAGACCAGACTACCCGCCACGAAGCGGCTAATCCACTGATAGAATGCCGCACTTGTCCCCTGACCTGCCGGAGCCTGATAGCGACCATGACCTCTGACATACGCAAGGCCCTGCTGACCCTGGCCACTGCGCTGCTGCTTGCGGCAGGCCTGTTGCTGGCACTCTGGGAATTAAAGCCGGCGCTGCCACCGGCACCGCCCGGCGACGCCCTGGGACCGCTGAAGCCCCTGAAAATCATTGAAGTCCGCACCGCCCCTGAAATGGCCCGGGCGCTGGATGCCGCCGGGGTATACTGGCCGCCGGCGAGCAGGCGGTTGCCGGCAGTGATTGTAGCCGGCCTGCCGAAGGACATAGCCTCCCTGGGGGCCGATGAACGCAGCGCCCTGTTTCTGCGCATGGTGCTGGTGCCGGCAATACTGGCCAACCATCGTATAAGCCGGGAACGTAACTATCTCGACACTGTCACCCGCCACGGCATGCCGCCCCCGGCCAGTGAAGCCCACGCCACGTTGACGCAGCTGGCCGAACGCTATGATGTCACTGCCGATCTTCAGGACCCGGCAACCCTGCCACGCCTGCAGCGGCGTATTGCGCCCGTGCCGGTCGAGCTGGTACTGGCCGTGGCCGCGCTGGAAAGCGGCTGGGGTCTGTCGCACTTCGCTGTGAACAGCAACGCGCTGTTCGGCCAGTGGAGCGGGCGCGTCGGCCAGATGCCTCGCCAGTTCGAGCGTCCGGATGAATCCATCCGCCATTTCATGCACACGCTCAATACCCATCCGGCCTTCTCGCCATGGCGCCAGGCGCGGCGGGCGGGCGCTGCGCTGTCTGAACTGACTGAGACACTCACGCCCTGGTCGCCGGCACACGAAAATTATGCCGGGGAGTTACAGAGTATTATCCGCAATCACGGGCTGGACCAACTGCCTGCCATCAATCCAGTCGGTTACGGCAATGATTGAGTCCCGCCGTCAGGCCGCGCATAATCGCGGCTTCGCCAACGCCTGCCAAAGCCCGAAACCAGCATGAGCACCCAGGCCACAAACACCGAATACACCGACGGCCCGCGCCGCATCATCGAGCGCGATGGCACCCGGTTCACCCTGGTGGGGACAGCACACGTCTCTCGTCACAGCGCCGATGAAGTCCAGCGGCTGATTACCAGTGGCGATTATGACGCCATTGCCATCGAGCTGTGCCCGTCGCGCCACGCGGCGCTGGCCAACCCGGATGCCATGGCCGATATGGATCTGTTCCGGGT
>SLRW01000072.1 GCA_007130745.1 Gammaproteobacteria bacterium | reverse complement strand
GTGTGCTGTTCCTCGGGGGGCTGCCCAATTTGCAGGACCTCAACAAGCTCAAGATTGGCGAGGATGTGGCCGAGATCCTGAAGTGTGATCTGGCGCTCGAGCACGAGGGGCGCGAGCTTTATCGGGAAGCGGCCGGCTATGCCGAGAAAGTCGGTGATTACGTCTCACGCGATCTGTTTATCACTGTGCTGGCGGACGAGGAAGAGCATATCGATTTCCTTGAAACGCAGCTGGAGCTGATCGAGCGGATCGGACTGCAGAACTACATCCAGACCATGGCGTGATCGCGCCGGTATCCACGCGCATGGCAGGGATGACAGGCGCCAACTGGCGCGCGCTGGCCGTGCTGGTGTCGAGCGTAATGCTGGCCGCCTGTGCCAGCACGCCGCCTGCGGGAGAAAGCGAGCCTCCGACAGTACGTATTGCCCTGGTCGGCGACATCATGCTGGGCGGTACCGCCACCGAGTTTGTCGAGCGCTACGGCTACGATTACCCCTTTGAGTATGTCACGCCCGAACTGGGTCAGGGCGATGTGGTTTTCGGCAATCTCGAAGGGCCGTTGACTGACCGTGGCGAGGCGCTGGACAAGCGCTTTGTTTTCCGCACGCCACCTGACAAGGTGGCGCCGGCACTGGCCCGCGCCGGTTTTGACGTACTCTCGCTGGCCAATAACCACACCCTGGATTATGGCCCCGAGGGCCTTTTCGATACGCTGGATGCCTTGTCCGCAGCGGGCATGAAAGCTGTGGGCGCCGGCGCCCACAGCACGGCCGCACGGGCGCCGGTGGTGATTGAGGCCAGTGGCCTGAAAGTCGGCTTTTTGGCCTATTCCAATACCTTCCCTGAGTCGTTCTGGGCTACAGATGAACGGCCCGGCACGGCTTTCGGCCACGAACACCACGTTCGTGCCGATGTGGCGCGCCTGCGCGAGACGGTTGATGTGGTCGTGGTGTCCTTCCACTGGGGGCAGGAGGCGACCACCGAGCTGCGTGAATACCAGCCGCGCCTGGGGCGTGCGGCCATTGATGCCGGTGCGGATATTATCGCCGGGCATCATCCGCATATCCTGCAAGGAGTGGAGTATTACAACGGCGGGGTGATCTTTTACAGCCTGGGCAATTTCACCTTCGGCTCCTACAGCGAACGCGCCCGCACCAGCGCTATCGCACATGTGTTCGCTGGTGCCGATGGTGTGCTTGAAGCGGAGCTGGTGCCGATCAATGTGTATAACCCCGAAGTGCTGTTTCGGCCCCGGGTGCTGGAAGGTACCGCAGCGCGGGATGTGATTGAGCAATTGCGGGAATTGTCAGTCCCCTTGCAGACAGAAATCAGGGCAGAATCAGGCCGTGCCAGGGTGGTATTGCCTGTGCCCTGAAACCGGCCTCAGAAGGGTTTGACGATGGCCAGGATGACAATGGCCAGCAGGATCAGCGCCGGAATTTCATTGACCAGGCGAAAATAGCGAGCCGGGTGAGGGTTGTGAGCGGCGGCAAAGTGACGCAGCCAGCGCCAGCAGGCCAGGTGAAAGCCGATCAGGACAAGTACCAGCAGTAGTTTAAGGCCAAGCCAGTGACTGCCCTCGGGCGGTGGCCACCACCAGCCGAAAAGCAGCCACAGGCCGCTGAGCAGGGTGCCGATGCCGCCGATGGTCATGATCGAGAACAGGCGCTTTTCCATGGTGCAAAAGCGCCGGTGGCCGGCTTCGTCAGTAATGTCGGAGTGATATACGAACAGGCGAGGCAGATATAGCAGTCCGGCAAACCAGCTGACGACGAAGAAAATATGAAAGGCCTTGATCCAGAGCATGCCGGGCTTCCGTGGTCGGGGCGATATAATGGGAGGATTATGCCAGATACAGCGGATCGTGTACGGTTGCCGGCAGTGTTACATTGGGCGCCCATGTCAGGCGCCGCCGAGCGCTAAAACGAGGATGACGAGTCATGATCAGGGCCGGAATTGTCGGTGGAACAGGTTATACCGGCGCGGAGTTGCTGCGCCTGCTGGCGGCGCATCCTGAAGTGGAAGTGACGGCAGTGACCTCCCGCCAGGAGGCTGGCCGCCCCGTGGCTGAACTGCATCCGGGGCTGCGCGGGTATCTGGAGCTGGACTACCAGGCGCCGGCGGATGCCGGGCTGGAGGACTGTGATGTGGTGTTTTTCGCCACCCCGCACGCGGCCGCCATGCACGCGGTGCCATCCCTGCTGGATGCCGGGGTAAGGGTCGTCGACCTGTCGGCGGATTTTCGTTTGCGGGATGCCGACTTGTGGGCGCGCTGGTACGGCGAGGCACATGCCTGCCCCGAGTTGCTGGAAATGGCCGTATACGGCCTGCCGGAGCTCAATCGCGCCGCCTTGCATGATGCGCGTCTGGTGGCCTGCCCCGGGTGTTATCCCACGGCTATCGTGCTGGGGTTTCTGCCGCTGGTTGAGGCCGGGCTGGTGGATACCGCCACCTTGGTGGCCGATGCTGCTACGGGTGTCAGCGGCGCCGGACGCAAGGCCAGCGTGGCCATGTTGCATGGCGAAGTGTCAGAGTCTTTTCGTGCGTACGGGGTTGCCGGGCACCGGCATCTGCCCGAGATCAGCGCGGTGCTCCAGGGCGTCAGTGACGCGACGGTGGGGCTGGTGTTCGTGCCGCACCTGGTGCCGATGAACCGGGGTATTCATGCCACGCTGCATGCGCGCCTTGATGGGGATGTCGACGGCAGTAAAGTGCAGGCGGCTTTCGAGCGTCGTTACGCGGGTGAACCCTGTGTGGACGTGATGCCTGCCGGCAGTCTGCCGGAAACGCGCAGCGTGCGGGGCTCCAATATGTGCCGCCTGGCAGTGCATCAGCCGCCGGCACAGCCGCAGCAGGTAGTTGTGCTGTCGGTGATTGATAATCTGGTCAAGGGGGCCTCGGGCCAGGCTGTACAGAACATGAACCTGATGTTCGGCCTGGAGGAAACCCTGGGGCTGGTATCGCCGGGGATGCTGCCCTGATGATGATTTTCCTGACGGCAAATTGCTTGCAGCTGGAGGCGCGCGCGTGAGCCTCAGATCAACCCTGGTGGTGCGGCCCTACGACCCGCGGCGTCGGTTGTTGATACTGGCCGTTGTGCTGATACTGATCGTGCTGGGCGGTTGGCAACTGGTGAAGTATGGTGAAAGCCGCTCGGGGCTGGATTTCACCGAGTTGCGCGAGCAGAATCGCGAGTTACTCAACCGGGTGCGCTCGCTGGAGGAGGAAAACCGCGAGTTGCGCCACCAGGTCGCCTACATGGCTCGTTCCGATCAGATTCACCAGCAGGCGGAGCAGGATTTGCGGCGGCAGATGAGTCGCATGCAGCACGAAATTCACGAATTGCGTTCCGAGGTGGGCTTTTATCGCGGTATTGTCTCGCCCGGGGAGGGCAGCTCTGGTTTGCAGGTACAGAAACTGGAACTGCGGCGGGCCGGCGCGGCCAACAGTTATTATTATCGTCTGGTGCTGATCCAGGCCTTGCGCCATGAACAGACGGTTTCGGGCACGACGACCCTGGTGGCTCACGGAGAGCGGGGCGGGGATCCGGTGACTCTGACACTTTCCGAGCTTTCGCACGAAGGGCGCAGTCGGCATGAGTTTTCATTCAGGTATTTTCAGGACTTTGATGGCATGATTGTATTTCCTGAAGGGTTTGTGCCGGACCGTCTTGAGGTCAGCGTGAACCCGCGCGGCAGACAGTCTGCCATCAGTCGGGAATTTCGCTGGTCGGCGCTGACCGGCTAGCATCCGAGCAGGAGGGAGTATGTTTGAAAAGGTACGTAACAGGCGGTCTTCCAACATTGACACGCTGGTGGGGCGCAATACCCGGGTGGAAGGTGATTTCAGTTTTACCGGGGGGTTGCATGTGGATGGTGATATCCGCGGGAACCTGACGGCTGACGGGGACCCCGAGGCCGTGCTCAGCATCAGTGAGTTCGGCAAGGTTGAAGGCGATGTGCATGTTCCCAATGTGGTGCTCAATGGCACCGTGGTGGGGGATGTGCATGCCAGCGAACGCGTGGAGCTTGCCGCCGCAGCCAAAGTGACCGGTGATGTTTATTATAATCTCATCGAGATGGCCAGTGGCGCGGCCGTTAATGGCAAGCTGGTGCATCGGCCGAAACAGGACCAGGTACTGGCGCTGGAACACGGGGGTCGCGGGGCTGACAGCGAGGGCAGTGAAGCACCGGCCGTTGCAGCCACCACCGACAACAAGCCCGAACAGGCGACAGCAAAAGACGCCGCCGGCAAGGCTGAAGCGGACAAGCCCGGGAGTGCCGATGCCGAGGCTACGGATTCCGGTGCCCGCAAGACGGGCACGACCCGACGGAACCCGTCTTGAATCCCGGGGTCAGAACCAAGTAGGCTGAAACGATATTAATCCGCCAACTATCTGGCGCAAGCCACAGGCAGGACGAACCCATGAGTACCGCTGAACAGAGTGTGATGACAGAAGCGCCGCTGATTTTTACGGACGCGGCCGCCGGCAAGGTGCGCGAATTGCTGGAACAGGAGTCCAATCCAAATATGAACTTGCGGGTCTTCGTGGCCGGCGGCGGCTGTTCCGGCTTTCAGTACGGGTTCACCTTCGATGAGAACACCGAGGAAGGGGATACCGCAGTGGAAAATGCCGGCGTGACGCTGGTGGTGGACCCCATGAGCGTTCAGTATCTGATGGGTGCGGAGATCGACTATAGCGAGGGCCTGGAAGGCGCGCAGTTCGTTATTCGCAACCCCAACGCCACTACCACATGCGGCTGCGGATCGTCGTTTTCGGCTTAAGTGAGTGTTAAGGGTTTACGTGGTTAAGTGATTAAGGCGCGCCTGATTCATTGCTGGATCGAAAATCTCTCACGCGCGCCGAACCGCTTGATACTGACATTAAAAAGCGGGCTTCAATGGCCCGCTTTTTTTTATTTCCACGACAGTATCGGCGCGTGTGACAATTTTTCGGGTCCGCGCTTCGGGTTTTCGCGCTTTGACCACTTAACACTTAACCACGTCCGAGCCATACTCCCCCCAGTACGACTGCTTTGCTGGCGCCGGTGACCGACGGCAGGTTGCCCGGCAGGCCCAGAATGCGCTGCCGTGCCAGCCAGGCGAAACATATGGCTTCCATATAGTCGGGATCAATGCCGGCGCTGGCCGTGCTGGCCACGCATGTTTGCGGTAATTGTGACTGCAAGCGGCGCATGAGTTCGCTGTTGTGTACACCGCCGCCGCAAACCAGGACTTCCCTGGCGGCAGGGGCATGTACGCGGATGGCATCGGTGATGCTGCAAGCGGTGAATTCGCACAGGGTGCTCTGGATGTCGTGGTCTTCGGGGCGTCGCTCCAGACCAGCCAGCTGCTGTTCCAGCCAGGCCAGGGTGAATTCGTCCCTGCCGGTGCTTTTGGGCGGCGAGGCCTGGATGAAAGGGCTGCTCATCAGTTGCGCCAGCAAAAGCGCGTCAACCCGGCCGCTGGCCGCCCAGGCGCCGTCCTGGTCACAGCTTTCGCCCCGGCAGTGCAGGCTCCAGCTGTCCATCAGGCCATTGCCGGGGCCGGTGTCGAAGCCGCGTACCTCGCTGTGGTCGCTGGCGAGGATGGTGAGATTGGCAATACCGCCGATATTCAAGACCACGCGGTCGCGATCATCGCCCAGCACGGACTGATGGAAGGCCGGCGCCAGGGGTGCGCCCTGGCCGCCGGCAGCCAGATCCGCGCGCCTGAAGTCAGCGACCGTGTCGATACCGGTGCGATGGGCAAGCAGGGCAGGGTTTCCCAGTTGCAGCGTACAGGGCGGTTGATGGCGCACGGTCTGGCCGTGACAGCCGATGGCCCGGACAGCGTCCGGGCGCACCCCGGCGGATATCAGCAGCTCAAGCGTGGCGCGGGCATACAGCTGTGCCAGTTCATGTTCGGAACGGGCCAGATCCTGCAATGGCTGGCTGGTGCGTTCTTCCACCAGGCAGGTGAGCGTGTCACGCAGTGCTTCAGGCAGGGGTGTGAGGCGCGCGGCCAGCAGTTGAGGGTGGTCATCGCCGAAGCGCACCAGCGCGGCGTCCACCCCATCCAGGCTGGTGCCCGACATCAGGCCGATGTACAGATCAGGGTCAGTGGTCCCGGTGGGCATGGCGCTCAGGGTGTCTGCTGGTCGGCGACCCGGGTGCGCTGGACCACGTCAAGTTGTGCCAGCAGCGGTTCCGCGGTGATGCGGAACTCGTCACGATAGCGGCTTGGCAGCGGATCCGCGCTGGGCAATGCTACCTTGAGCGGGTCCTTGTGCACGCCATCCACCCGGAATTCATAGTGCAGGTGGGGTGCGGTGGCCAGCCCGGTATCGCCGACGTAACCGATGGTCTGGCCCTGGCGCACGCGGCTGCCCTGACGCACGCTGCGGGCAAAGCCGTCCATGTGGGCGTAGAGCGTGGTATAGCGCCCTGCATGCTCAATGATGATGGTGTTGCCGTAGCCGCCGCGTGGGCCACGATGAATCACGCGACCGTCGCCGGCGGCCTTGATCGGCGTGCCGCGCGGGGCGGCGTAGTCCACGCCACGGTGGGCGCGGATCTGGTTGAGTATGGGATGGCGCCGGTTGGGGTTGAAGCGCGAACTGATGCGGGTGAAGTCCACCGGGGTGCGCAGGAAGGCGCGACGCACGCTCTTGCCCTCGGGGGTGTAATAGTCGGTGTTGCCCTCGGCGTCAGTGAAGCGCACGGCGCGCAGATGGCGGCCCCGGTTGTTGAATTCCGCCGCCAGCACATTGCCGGTGCGTACCCGTTCGCCGTCGCGGTAGAAGGCTTCATAAATGAGGGTAAAGGTGTCGCCCTGACGAATGTCCATGGCGAAATCCACGTCCCAGGCAAAGATGTTCGCCAGTTCCATGGTCAGGTTGTCGCTCAGCCCGGCTTCGCGGCCGGCGATAAACAGTGAGGAGCGGATCTCGCCGCTGGCGTGGTAGGTGCGCCGTTCCAGCTCGTAGTGCACCACTTCGGCCTGCAGGCCTGTATCAACCCGTTCAACCAGCAAGCTGTTTTGCTCGTTGATGGGCCGGTATACAGCCTGAAGCCGACCTTCGTCGTCAAGGACGATGCGCAGGGTGTCGCCGGGGTGCAGGCGGTTGAATTGCCCCCCGTGCCGTGGCAACTGTGATAGCGCGAGCCAGTCGCGCGCTGGCACGCCGTGGCGCTCCATCAGTGTCGCCAGGGAGTCGCCCCGGCGTACTTCAATTATGGTCCATTCATAAGCAGGTTCAGCGGCCGGGTTTGCTGCGATCTCGCCAGCCGTGTTTTCAACCTCGGGCAAGGGCAGGCGCAGTTGCACGCGCGGGCTGTCCAGTGACGCCGGGCCGGCAACGGCCATTGCTACAACCGGGGCGCTCTGGCGCTCGGTATGGCCGGACAGGGTAAAGCTCACGAACACCAGCGGCAGCACAAGGCCAAGGCCAAACCAGGGCCAGCGCACACGCGGCAGCGACCGACGCCGCCGGTTTCGCGGAGTGAGCAGTATCTTGTAGTCCGGCCGCAAGGGGGGCCGGACGGGCTGTTGTCTGCGCACGATGGATAGTCCTGGTGAGAGGTTATGCCGTTGTTGTGGTACAACATAGCGGCATCAGCGCAACGGGTCAATGTTTTTGCAGCCGGAATAACTGCTGTTAAACCGAGATTTAGCCGCTGTTTTTGAACACAAATATCAGCTTCCGGGAATGCGCAGGGGGTGCAGGTCAGATGAGCGCAAGGGATGTAATGGCAGAAATCCGCCGTGGCACGGAGGAGATTCTGCCGCTTGAAGGTTTGCAAGACAGGCTGGCCGGTGGCAAGCCCCTGCGGGTCAAGGCCGGCTTTGACCCGACTGCGCCGGATCTGCATCTGGGGCATACGGTGCTACTCAACAAGCTGCGCCAGTTCCAGGATCACGGCCATACGGTGTTGTTTCTGATCGGGGACTTTACCGGCATGATCGGTGACCCGAGCGGCAAGAGTGCAACCCGGCCGCCGCTGACCCCTGAAGAGGTGCGCACCAATGCCGAGACCTACAAGGCCCAGGTCTTCAGGGTGCTGGATCCGCAGCGCACCGAGGTGGTGTTCAACTCCGAGTGGATGAACAAGTTCAGTGCTGCCGACATGGTGCGCCTGGCGGCGCGGCATACCGTGGCCCGCATGCTGGAACGTGATGATTTCCACAAGCGTTACACCGGTAATCAGCCCATTGCTATTCACGAGTTTCTCTATCCTCTGGTCCAGGGTTATGACTCGGTGGCTCTGAAGGCGGATGTGGAGCTCGGCGGTACCGATCAGAAGTTCAATCTGCTGGTGGGGCGCCAGCTGCAGGAGAGTTATGGCCAGCAACCGCAGGTGGTGATGACCCTGCCATTGCTTGAGGGGCTCGACGGTGTGCAAAAAATGTCCAAGTCGCTGGGCAATTATGTCGGGATTGAGGAAGCGCCGGCCGAGATGTTCGGCAAGATTATGTCCATCTCCGATGAGCAGATGTGGCGCTGGTTTGATCTGCTGAGCTTCAGATCCCTCGCTGAGCTCGAGGGTTTGCGCCGGGCGGTGGCGGATGGCCGCAACCCGAGAGATGTGAAATTTGAGCTGGCCGGCGAAATTGTGGCGCGATTCCATGATGCGGCGGCTGCTGAAGCCGCACAGCAGGAGTTTGTGGCGCGCTTTCGTGAGAAGGCCATGCCCGGCGACATCCCGCTGGTGGAGATGGAAGCGCCGGTGCAGGGGCTCGGGATAGCCGCTGCGCTGAAGGCAGCAGGACTGGTGCCCAGTAACTCCGAAGCCATGCGGATGATTCGCCAGGGCGCGGTGCGTGTTGATGGCGAACGCATTGAGGACACCGCCTTGCGGCTTGAGGCCGGTTCAGAGCAGGTCTGTCAGGTAGGCAAGCGCCGTTTTGCGCGGCTGCGTTTGAAATAATTCACAAGTGGTTTTGTCAGAGTGCTTGACTCCCGCATGCGGGCCGCTATAATGCCGCCTCCAGTCGCCGCCCGGCAGGGTCCGGGCCGGTGCAGATCCCCGGCGGATTAAGCTTGACCGGGGGCTTCAGGAAAGTTTAGACTACCCTGCTCACTTCGGCCTGAAGCCGAAGTCAGGTTTTTATTGTGGACGCCCTGCGTCCTGCCGGCAGCGACCAAAGGTCAAGTCGGAGCGAGCTTTTTAAAAATCAGGAATCAAGCAGCTTATATGGATGCTCGCGTCGATTCGAGCAAAAATGCCAGGAATCACGGGTACTGAAGGCCACGCTTGCGTGGCGTGAGGTGCTCGTTTAACGAAGTCGACTGCTTCGGCAGTCAAAGCGTTATAAACTGAAGAGTTTGATCCTGGCTCAGATTGAACGCTGGCGGCATGCCTAACACATGCAAGTCGAACGGTAACAGCAGGAGCTTGCTCCTGGCTGACGAGTGGCGGACGGGT
>SLRW01000076.1 GCA_007130745.1 Gammaproteobacteria bacterium | reverse complement strand
TGAACGATATTATCGATCAGGATTCGTTGCGCGTGGCTTTCCGGCTCAGCAATTTCTACTTTGGCATGCAGCTTTTTCTTGATGCTGACAATGAACGCGACCTGAGGTTGATGATCGGCGGCGGTTTCTGAACCACCACTTCCGATGTGATTGCGACACCGCCGGGCTCAGTCCCGGCGGTGTCATTTCTGTGCTTCGTGGTTGTCCCCGGTCTGTTAGAATCGCGGCTTCTGTGAAACTGACTGAGTTCGCATGCAAATGACCGTCAAAACCCGTTTTGCCCCCAGCCCTACCGGCTATCTGCATATTGGTGGTGCGCGTACCGCGCTGTTCTCCTGGCTGGAAGCCCGTCGTCAGGGCGGGCAGTTTGTGTTGCGTATCGAGGATACGGACCAGGAGCGTTCCACGGCTGAATCCGTGGAAGCCATTCTGGAGGGTATGCAGTGGCTGGGGCTGGACTGGGACGAAGGGCCCTATTACCAGACAGCGCGTTTTGACCGTTACCGCGAAGTGATCCAGCGGCTGCTGGATGAAGACAAGGCTTATTACTGCTATTGCTCCCGCGAACGACTGGATGAACTGCGCGAGGGTCAACGGGCGCGGGGTGAGAAGCCCCGCTATGACGGTCGTTGCCGGGATCTGGACGGACCCCCTGGTGGTGCGGAAGCAGTCAAACCGGTGGTGCGCTTTTGCAACCCCCTGGAGGGTCAGGTGGTGGTGGAGGACCGGGTTCGTGGTCGGGTGGCTTTTGATAACAGCGAACTGGACGATCTGATCATTGCCCGCAGTGATGGTTCGCCCACCTATAATTTGACGGTGGTGGTGGACGATGCCGATATGGGCATTACCCGGGTGATTCGCGGCGACGACCACCTTAACAACACCCCGCGCCAGATCAACATCCTCCATGCTCTGGGTGTGGAGCCGCCGGAATATGCCCATGTGGCCATGATTCTGGGTGAGGACGGCAAGCGCCTGTCCAAACGCCACGGTGCGGTCAGCGTGCTGCAATACCGTGATGACGGCTATTTGCCCGAGGCCCTGCTAAATTATCTGGTTCGGCTGGGCTGGTCGCATGGCGACGAGGAGGTGTTTACCCGCGAGCAGATGTTGGCATGGTTCAGCATCGATGATGTTAACCGGGCGGCTTCCACTTTTAATCCGGAAAAGCTGCTGTGGTTGAACCAGCAGTACCTGAAGTCGCTGGCGCCCGAGTATCTTGCCGCGCATCTGTTGCTGCATTTTGAGCGGCTGGGCATCAAGCCGGAGGCAGGGCCGCCGCTGGGCGAGGTGGTGCTGGCCTTGCGCGAACGTTCGCGTACGCTGGTTGAGATGGCCGAATCCGCACGCATGTTTTTTGAGGAATTCGACGCCTATGATGAAAAGGCCGTGCGCAAGAACTTCAAGGGGGCAGCGCGCGAGGTGCTTGAACGCCTGCATGCGGAACTCTCCGGCGTCACTGAATGGCATGGCGAAAAGCTGCATGCCGTGGTGACCGGCACGGCCGAGGCGATGGATCTGAAGCTGGGCAAGGTAGCCCAACCCCTGCGGGTGGCCGTCAGTGGGGGATCGGTTTCGCCACCCATTGATATGACCCTGGCGCTGCTTGGACGCGAACGCACCCTGACGCGTATTGCGCGTGCGCTTGAGAACATACCGGCTGAATCCGCAACAGATTGAAGCCGGGCCGGATTCGGTTTGGTTTCTGTGTTCAGGGTCGCTATGATCGGTAAATGCTTGTGAGGCCTCTGCGGAAACCGTCAATGCTACGTTACGCACGACTGGCACTATTCGGATTGCTGCTGTTACCGGGGCTGATTGCGCTTGCCGGGGCCGCGGTGGAGGGTAATCAGTCCGAGCGACGCACTGCGGCTGTTTTGCAGATCAGCGGCCCGATCGGGCCTGCTACTTCAGATTATTTCATCTCCGCCATGGGCAAGGCCCGTGAAGCCGGCGCTGAATTGATCGTATTGCGCATGGATACTCCCGGTGGCCTGGATAACGCCATGCGCGACATCATCCAGGAAATCATCGAATCGCCGGTGCCGGTAGCCACCATTGTCTGGCCCGGTGGCGCGCGTGCCGCCAGCGCCGGGACCTATATCCTCTATGCCAGTCACATTGCCGCCATGGCGCCGGGCACCAACCTGGGGGCGGCCACCCCGGTGCAGGTGGGCAGCCCGGGCGGTCTGCCTGGTGGTGGGGAAGAAGAAGAGGACAACGGCGACGGCGACGAGAATGACAACGGACGGGAAGAGGCTGATCGTCAGCCGCAGGGCGATGCGATGGAGCGCAAGATGATCAATGACGCCGTGGCCTATATCCGCGGGCTGGCGCGCATGCATGATCGCAACGAGGAATGGGCCGAAAAGGCCGTGCGCGAGGCGGCCAGCCTGTACGCCGAGGAAGCCCTGGAGATCAACGTCATCGATGTGGTGGCGCGGGATGTGCGTGAGCTGCTGCAGGCCATTGACGGGCGCGAGGTCGCTCTCAAGGGACAGGATGAGCCGCATGTGCTGGATACTGCCGAGCTGGCGCTGGTGGAGTTCATGCCGGACTGGCGCAATGAATTGCTGGCGGTGATCACTAATCCCAATGTGGCCTATTTCTTGATGCTCATCGGCATCTATGGCCTGATTCTCGAATTCTACAGCCCGGGCGCCATTATTCCGGGCGTGGTCGGTGGCATATCATTGTTGCTGGCGCTGTATGCCTTCAATGCGTTGCCTGTTAACTATGCGGGCGCGGCGCTTATTCTGCTGGGGATTCTGCTTATGATTGCCGAACTGCTGGCGCCGAGTTTCGGCGCCCTGGGTTTGGGGGGCGTGATTGCCTTTGTAGTGGGGTCGGTGATCCTGATTGATACCGATGTCCCGGGCTTTGGTGTTGATCCGGCACTGATTGCCGCAGTGGGCTTGGTGACGGCTCTGTTGTTCCTGGCCCTGATTGCCGCGCTGGCCAAATCGCGCCAACGGGATGTGGTCAGTGGCCGCGAGGCGCTGGTAGGCGCCGAGGGCACAATGGTGTCTGCAGCCAAAACCCAGGCGGTGGTCCGCTTGCAGGGCGAGAACTGGTCGGCCCGCAGTGAGCACCCACTGCGCAAGGGGCAACGAGTACGGGTCACCGAACGGGATGGTCTGACGCTGGTGGTCGAGCCGGTGCAAGACAAGTCCGGGTCTGACTCCGGGTGATACAGTGGGCGTGACAGTCGGCGACTGAGCGTCGGCGATGTTGTTCTGTCCCGGCCGGAACATTTAAAGGAGAAATTCAGATGCTTGAATATTTTGGTTTTATTCTCGCGATTGCCGTTGTTGCGCTGATTGCCAGCGCCATTCATATCCTGCGCGAGTACGAGCGCGGTGTGGTGTTCATGCTCGGGCGCTTCTGGAAGGTGAAAGGCCCGGGTCTGGTCATCATCATCCCGGTCATCCAGCAAATGGTGCGCGTGGATCTGCGGACCATTGTCATGGATGTGCCTTCGCAGGATGTGATCTCGCGTGACAACGTGTCGGTCAAGGTCAATGCGGTGGTGTACTTCCGGGTTCTGGATCCGGAGCGAGCCATTATCCAAGTGGAAAATTTTTATGATGCCACCAGCCAGCTGGCTCAGACGACCCTGCGTTCGGTGCTGGGCAAGCATGAACTCGACGAAATGCTGGCCGAGCGCGACAAGCTCAACGAGGATATCCAGAGCATTCTCGATGCCCACACGGATGCCTGGGGTATCAAGGTGGCTAATGTCGAGATCAAGCATGTGGATATCGACGAGAGTATGATCCGCGCCATTGCCCGCCAGGCCGAGGCCGAGCGTCAGCGGCGCGCCAAGGTGATTCACGCCGAAGGTGAATTCCAGGCAGCCGAACAGCTGCGCCAGGCGGCTGAAACCCTGGTGAAACAGCCGCAATCCATGCAGCTTCGATACATGCAGACGCTGATCGATATCGGCCAGGACAAGAATTCGACCATTGTCTTCCCGCTGCCGCTGGATTTCATCCAGCCGCTGCTGGCTAAAATGGAAGACAGCAAGGACAAGAACAGCAAGTAATCAGTGTTTGCTTCACGCCCAGGCCCGGTAGCCGCCGGGTCAGGGTTTTGCGTGTCACTGCAGGGGGTGGGGGCACCGGTGCACAGTTTTTTGCCCTGGTACAGACGTGACTGGTTTCTGGCGCTGGCTCTGGGGCTGGTGCTGGGGCTGGCGGGTGCCTTTAAATTATCTCCGGTTGAATACATCGAGGGGGCAGTTTATGACGCTGCCGCCTGGATGAATTACCGTGATGTCGGTGTTGCCGGCGATATGAGTCTGGTGCTGATTGGCAGCGACAGCGAGGCGGCCTACGGCCCCTGGCCCTGGCCACGCCGCTATCTGGCTGATGTGGTGCGGCGCCTGGATGCCGAGGGCGCCCGGGCTGTGATCCTTCTGCCGGCGCTGGATGCGGCGCCGGCGGACCCGGTGCTGGAACCGTTGCTCGAACTGGAAGCGCTGGCGCGCGAAAGCGGGGCGGCGCAGTCGCTGCGTGAGGGTCTTTCCCGGGCGCGCTGGCTGGCTGATGATCAAGCGCGACTGGCGGCCGCCATCGACGACGCCGGGGCGGTGTTTCTGGGCGCGCCCGCTGCTGTTAACGCGGCTATAGGAGCACCAGAAGTACCGGATTTCGTCCCCCGATTGACCCAGGTCAAGGCTGCCGCTGCTGAGACTGATGCCTCGCCTGTTCTCTTCTACGCGCCACTTGAAAAGCGGCTGCGCCCCGAGCTGCAAACTCCAGTACCCGAAGCCTTTGCCTGGCCGGATGCGGTTTTCGGCGAACGTGCCCGGGGTACGGGGTATGCCGGTCATTTTGCGGCTGCCGACGGGGTTACCCGACACTATCCGCTGATACTGGAGATTGATGGCCAGTGGTATCCCTCGCTGGCCCTGCTGCTGGCCGCCTGGATGCTGGGCACGGGGCCGGGAGATATTGCGGCCGAGCCGGGGCAAAGCTTGCGTGTGGGGGATCAGGTGGTGGCTACTGACCCGGCCTGGCGGTTTTATCCCGGTTTTCGCCGTGACAGCCGAGAGCAGTCCGCCTTTGAGCGTTACTCGCTGGCCGAAGTGATGGCTGAGCCCACCCCGGGGCGTTTCAATGACAGGATTGTCTTCGTGGGCCCCGCTGCTGATCTGAATACACCGGCCTGGGCTTCGCCGGTGGCTTCCCGCACCACCGGTGCCGAGGTGCAGGCTAATCTGGTGGCCAGCGTGGTTAACGCGGATGCTTATCTGCGCCCGGACTGGGCTCGCTGGGTTGAACTCGCCGCCCTGGCCGTGGCGGCTGTGCTTGGCGTGGCGCTGGTGGTCATGTTGCCGACGTCGTGGGCCATTCCGGTGGCGCTGATGATCGGACTGGTGCTGTTGCTGGGCGGGCTGTATTTCATGCTCGGCGCACGTATGGTGGTGGCGCTGGCAATGCCCGCGATGATGGTGCCCCTGGTGGCGACCACCACCGGGTTGCGGCGCACCTACCGGGCCCAGCGTGAGCAGCAACTGGCGCGTCTGGCAGAGGCTGACCGGCAACTGGGGCTGACCTATCAAGGTCAGGGCCAGCTTGATTTGGCGCTGGATCATTTCCGCGCGCTGCCGCCCCAGCCCTGGGCGCTGGAATTGATGTACAACCTGGCGCGTGATTTCGAGCGCAAGCGCCAGCACAACAAGGCGCTGGCCGCCTATGATCATATTTTGCGGCATAACCCGGGATTCAGCGATGTGGCCACCCGCCATGAGCGTATGCACACGGTGGAAAACACACTGGTGATGGGTTCCCGTGGTCGCGGCGATTCCGACACGCTGATGTTGGCGACAGTACAGGAAGACGCCAAACCCACACTGGGGCGCTATACCATCGAGAGTCATCTTGGTCGTGGCGCGATGGGTGCCGTCTACAAGGGCGTAGATCCCCGGATCAACCGGGTGGTGGCGATCAAGACCCTGGCCATCCAGGATGAATTCGACGCTGATGAAGTGGCCGAGGTGCGCCGGCGCTTTTTCCATGAAGCCGAGATCGCCGGCCGACTGAGTCACCCCAATATCGTTACGATCTATGACGCCGGTGAAGACCATGATCTGGCCTATATCGCCATGGAGTATCTGGAGGGCAGCGATTTGCGCGAACTCATCCGAGACAAGCGCCGCCTGCCGTCACCCGATAAAGCCATGCAGATGATCGCCCAGATTGCCGAAGCGCTGGATTATGCCCATGAGAAAGGCGTGATTCACAGGGATATCAAACCCAGCAACATTATGGTCGAGAAGAGTAGCGGCCAGCTCAAACTGGCTGATTTCGGGGTGGCCCGGATTACCAGTTCCTCACATACCAAAACCGGCACGATTCTGGGGACGCCGCCCTATATGTCGCCCGAGCAGCTCGCGGGCGAGCATGTGGATGGGCGTTCGGATATTTTCTCTCTGGGGGTGGTGCTATATGAGCTGGTGGCCGGAAAACGGCCCTTTGATGGCGACTCCATGGCGGCGCTGACTTACCAGATCACCAATGAGAAACACCCGCCGGTCATCGGCACCCGCAAGGGCATACCGCGCTGTGTGGGCAGCATTATTGATCGAGCCCTGCAAAAGAATCCGAACAAGCGTTACCAGAGTGCCGGCAGCATGCATGCAGCGCTGCTTCGTTGCATCAACAGCAGCTCAGGCAGCGGTCGCTGACAAGGCTCTAGCCCGCTTCCTGCGCGGCCCGCAGTCGGTTGACAACCCCCGGGGGCTCGCGTAAAGTTCGCCGTCGGTTCGGGGCCATAGCTCAGCTGGGAGAGCGCCTGCATGGCATGCAGGAGGTCGGCGGTTCGATCCCGCCTGGCTCCACCAGATTTACGGTCATGAAGTCTTTATTTCCTGACCTGGACAACCGGTTTGTGTCCCCATCGTCTAGAGGCCCAGGACACCGCCCTTTCACGGCGGTAACGGGGGTTCGACTCCCCCTGGGGACGCCACTATAGAGCAAAAGCCCGGTCAGCGACCGGGCTTTTTCATGCGTGGTGTTCCCAGGGGGGGGGGCGATCTCCGGTTCGACAAATTCGTCGGGAGCGAATTTGAGCGTCGCAGCGGAATTTTTTCTATAGCCACCGAAAGCACCGAACGCACCGAGGGTAGAGCGAAAAGGTCGTCAACAAACGCCCCGGTTTGTGCTGTTCCTTGGCCAAAAAAATTAATTTCGGTGCATTCGGTGTCCTTCGGTGGCTGCATTTGTACAGTTTTGCGGGTAACCCGGGGCTTATCAGTGGCCGTGTTTTTGTGGTTTAAGTCAGTGCGCTGTATAGGCTACACTTCAGAAACCGTCATTTGTCGAGACGATGCGCCCCGGGCGCGGGTTTTGACGGCCCTTTATCCCGACTCCCCGAGAGTATTTAGATGAGAGATTTTTTGCGTTTTGTTTCCCGCCATGGTGTGATTTTTATGATCGCGCTGGTGGTGCTGGTTGCTATTGTTGTGGTGGTGGGGCGCTCTCCCTCGCCTGTTCAGCAGCAGGCGGGTGTTGAACGGCCACCGGTGGTGGTTGCTACGTTTAGTCTGATTGGTGACTGGCTGCGTCAGGTCGGTGGCGAGCATATCGATGTGCGGGTACTGACCCCCGTGGGTGCAGAAGTGCATGAATGGGAGTTGCAACCGCGTAATTTCATGGATCTGGAGTCGGCCGATATCGTGGTTTATAACGGACTGATGCTGGAGCAGTGGATGCCTCAGGTGAAAGTGGCGACAGGCGCTGATGTGTCATTGATTGACCTGGCCGAACTCAGTGACTATCCCGTGCAGCCCATTGTAACCGGCGATTTTGCCGGTGATCCGGACCCGCACCTGTGGATGGATCCCCGGGCGGTGCAAGCCTTTGTCGCCGTGATTGCCGATGCCCTGGCCGAATTTGATTCGCAAAACGCGGTCGCTTACCGCACCCGGGCTGAAGCCTACAAAGAGGAACTTGGCGCCCTGCATGTGGAAATCTCGGAGCAACTGGCTGCTATTCCGGAACAGGCCCGGGTGTTGATCACCAGCGAAGCGGCGTTCCCGTATTTTGCCAACGCCTATGATTTTTTCCACGATGGCATTTGGGGGAACAATGCCGAGGTCGAGGGTAGCCCCCGCCAGATTATGCGGATTACCGGTATTATCGAGGAGCGTCAGCCCCCGGCCGTGTTCTGGGAAAGCACCATCAGTGATCGCTATGTTCGCAGCATTGCCGAGGATGCGGGGGTCGAGGTTGCGGGGCCGCTGTACGTGGATTCCCTGGGGCCTGCCGGCAGTGGGGCAGAGACCTACATCGATATGATGCGGCATAACGCCAGGCTGATTGCCCAGGCGCTGGGGGAAGGTTCTTGAGCGATGCCGCGCAGCCACATCCGGCGGACCGGGTCGCGATACGGGTGCGGGATCTGTACGCCGCCTATGGTGATACGGTGGTGCTAAGCCGGGTGAATCTGGACATACAGCAAGGCCAGCTGGTCACCCTGGTGGGCCCCAACGGGGCGGGTAAGTCCACGCTGTTCAAGGTGCTGGTGGGCATTCTCCAGCCAGTGGCCGGGGATGTCAGTGTGCTGGCGCATTCGCCTGGTACGGCCCGGGCCCGGGGGCTGATCGCCTACATGCCCCAGGAAGAGCAGATCGACTGGGATTTTCCAGTGTCGGTGCGTGATGTGGTGATGTCCGCGCGTTACGGGCGTATGCGCAGCGAGGGCGGCTGGCGGCGGTTTCTGCCGCCGCGCCTGGCCGGACGCGAGCATCGCCGGGCGGTGCGTGAGGCGCTGCGGGCCGTCAATATGACCGAATACGCCGACCGGCCCATATCGGCGCTTTCCGGCGGACAGAAAAAACGCACCCTGCTGGCCCGGTCACTGGCCCAGGATGCGGCCATACTGCTACTGGATGAGCCACTGGCAGGGGTGGACCGGGCCAGTGAGGATCTGATCATGCAGGTATTGCACAGGGTGCGCGATGAGGGCCGCACGATCCTGACCGTGACGCATGATTTGATTAGCGCCCGTACTCACGCCGACCACGTAGTTTTGATCAATCATACAGTGGTGGGCAGTGGCACCCGCGATGAAATGCTCACCGATGAGATGATTGCCCGTACCGCGGCGGCGCGCTGGGTTCCTGGCACCGCTCGTCGGCTGACACCGACGCAGGGCTGAGAGGAAAACGATGCTGGATTGGCTATACGGGATTGGCCTGATGGTCGTGGAGGTGCTGATTGCCGCCCTGATGCTGGTCATCAATTTATTGCCCGAAAGTCTGGCCGAACCTTTCCAGTACGCTTTCATGCAACGGGCGCTGCTGACGGCGCTGGTCGTCGGCGGTATCTGCGGTATGCTCTCCAGCTTTGTGATTCTCAAGCGCTGGTCGCTGCTCGGTGACGCTATTTCCCACGCCGTGCTGCCGGGGGTGGCTATCGCCTATCTGCTGGGCTGGCCATTTTTCATCGGCGCCTTTGTCACCGGCGCCCTGACTTCGGTGGGCATCGGTTTTATCGAGCACAACACCCGCATCAAGGCCGATGCCGCCATGGGGCTGATGTTTACCGCCGCTTTTGCGCTGGGCATTGTGATTATCAGCCAGATTCAGACTTCCACCCATCTGATGCATATCCTGTTCGGTAATGTGCTGGGTGTGGGCCCGGATACCC
>SLRW01000146.1 GCA_007130745.1 Gammaproteobacteria bacterium | reverse complement strand
TCCTGCGCACGCCTGACGAGCAATTCACCAATCTGCCCGGTTATGCCTTCGAGCCGAACTATCTGGAAATCCCCTCGGGCACGGGCGAGTCGCTGCGGATTCATTATGTGGATGAAGGGCCAGGCGAGGCCGCGCCGGTTTTGCTGCTGCACGGCGAGCCCACCTGGTCGTATCTGTATCGCAAGATGATCCCGCCGCTGGTTGCGGCCGGGCATCGGGTAATTGCACCGGATCTGGTCGGCTTTGGCCGCTCCGACAAACCCTCGGAAGTCGCCGATTACACCTACCAGCGCCACATGGACTGGCTGCATGCCGTGGTGGATGGGTTACAGATCAAAAACATCAGCCTGTTCTGCCAGGACTGGGGCGGATTGCTGGGGCTGCGGCTCGTGGCCGAGCGACCGGATGATTTTGCCCGCGTGGTGGCGGCCAACACCTTCCTGCCCACCGGCGACCGTCATCCTGGCGATGCCTTTCTGCAATGGCAGAAACTCTCGCAGGAGATCCCGGTATTCGAAACCGGCAAACTCATCCGCGGCGCGTGTGCGAGGCATGTGCCGGATGACGTGCGCGATGCCTATGACGCGCCCTTCCCGGAAGAGCATTACAAGGCGGCGGCGCGGGCCTTCCCGATGCTGGTACCTACCTCGCCCGATAACCCGGCATCACCGGCCAATCGCAAGGCCTGGGAAGTGCTGCAGGAATTCAACAAGCCCTTTCTGTGCGCCTTCAGCGACAGCGACCCCATTACCCGTGGCGGTGAAAAGGTGTTGCAGAAGCTGATCCCGGGCTGCGAGGGTCAGCCCCACACCACCATTGAAAACGCCGGCCACTTCCTGCAGGAAGACGCCGGCGAGGAACTGGCGCAGGTCGTCAACGACTTTATTGCCCGCACCACCTAGTCGGGAATAAATCAGTCGCCGGATTTGCGCTTGCCGGCAGGCTTCTTGCTCGCGGCACGCTTTTTGGTCCCGGCTGCTGCCGGCCGCTTGTTCTTGCCGGAGGCGCCATCACCCGAGAGTTCCAGCAGCAGCCGGTTAACTCGCTGTACATAGCTGGCCGGATCCTTGAGTGATTCACCGCCGGCGAGCCGTGCCTGGTCATGGATTACGCTGATCAGGTCGGTCGCGCGGCTGTCGTCCTTTTCGCTATCCAACCGCTGCAGCAGCGGATGCTGCGGGTTGATTTCCAGCGTGGGCTTGCTGTCGGGCACGCTCTGACCGGCGGCTTCCAACATGCGTTTTAGCTGCGGGCCCATATCGTATTCACCAATCACCAGACAGGCAGGTGAGTCGGTCAGGCGATGGGTGGTGCGCACCCCGGCGACTTCTGCTTCCAGCGCTTTGGCGATGCGCTCGGTGAGCCCGGCATACGTCTTGTCGCTTTCTTCCTGGGCCTTCTTGTCTTGCTCATCCTCAAGCTCGCCAAGATCCAGTTCGCCTTTGCCGATATCCTTAAAGGGTGTGCCTTCGTATTCATGCAAATGCGTGGTCAGCCATTCGTCCACTACCTCGGACAGCAGCAGCACCTCAATGCCCTTCTTGCGGAAGACTTCCAGATGCGGGCTGCCGGCAGCAGCCTCATGGCTGTCGGCGATAATGTAGTAAATGTGTTTCTGGCCCTCCTTCATGCGCGCGACATAATCGGCCAGGCTGACCGTCTGCTTGCTGTCACCGCTGCGGGTGCTGGCAAAACGCAGCAACCCGGCCAGCATCTCGCGATTGTCAGGGTCCTCGCCCGGGCCTTCCTTAAGCACCGCACCGAACTGATCCCAGAAGCGCTGGTATTTGTCCGGCTCATTGGCGGCAAGTTGCTCCAGCATCTTCAACACGCGTTTGCTCAGCGCCTTGCGCAGGGAATCAACAGTGCGGTCGTTTTGCAAAATTTCGCGCGAGACATTCAGCGACAGGTCATTGCTATCGATCACGCCTTTGACGAAGCGTTGATACAGGGGCAGAAACTGCTCCGCCTCGTCCATGATAAACACGCGCTGCACATAGAGCTTGAGCCCGCGCCGGCCCTCGCGCTGCCACAGGTCAAAGGGCGCGCGTTCGGGGATAAAAAGCAGCGAGGTGTAATCCAGCTTGCCCTCGACGCGGTTGTGCGTCCAGCTCAGGGCATCGCCGAAATCATGTGACACATGGCGGTAGAAGTCCTGGTATTCCTCATCGGAAATTTCAGAGGGATTGCGCGTCCACAGTGCGGTGGCGGTATTGACCTGCTCCGGCTCTCCGGCCTTGCCCTCGTCGGCTTCATCAGCAGCCATCATCACCGGCACCGAAATATGGTCGCTGTACTTGCGCACCAGGGTCTTGAGCCGCAGGGGTTCAAGGAATTCGTCCTCGTCCTTGTTCAGATGCAGCACAATCTCGGTGCCCCGCGTTTCACGCTCGATCGGACCCAGATCGAACTCGCCGCTGCCCTCGCTGGCCCAGTACACCCCTTCGCCGGCCGGCAAGCCGGCTTTGCGTGTAAACACCTCGACCCGCTCGGCGACAATAAAGCTGCTGTAAAAGCCCACCCCGAACTGGCCGATCAGGCGTGAATCCTTGCGTTGGTCACCGCTGAGATTTTTCAGGAATTCCATGGTGCCGGAGCGGGCGATGGTGCCCAGGTTCTCCACCACCTCCTCGCGGCTCATGCCGATGCCGTTGTCGCGCACAGTCAGGGTGCGCCGTGACTTGTCTACCTCGATATGGACCTTGAGCTCCGGGTCGCCCTCGAACAAGCTGTCGTCCTTGAGTGCCAGAAAATGCAGCTTGTCGGCAGCATCGGAAGCATTGGAGATCAGCTCGCGCAGGAAAATCTCCTTGTTGGAATACAGCGAATGCACCATCAGGTGCAGCAACTGGTTCACTTCCGCCTGGAAGGCATGCTTTTGCGTCTCGGTGGTTCCGGTCATGGTTTGCCCCTGTGATGTCATACGGTAATGCCTGCGCCTGAGACATGGGGACAATGGTGCGCTTTTTCAAGCGCCGGCGCTGAGGCGGATGAAGGCTTCCTCGGCATCGCTTGCGCCACTGCGGGCCAGCAATTCGGCAAGACTGCCGCTGGCCACCACCTGCCCGGCCGCCAGCATCACCACCTGATCACATAGTTGCTCCACCTCATGCATAAGGTGTGTGGACACCAGCACGCAGTGGCCGGCTACGGCCAGCTCCCGCAGTGTCCGGCGCAACGCGCGAGCGGCCGCCACATCCAGCCCCGAGGAAGGTTCATCCAGCACCAGATGCCGTGGTGAATGCACCAGTGCACGGGCCAGCGCTACCCGGGTTTTCTGCCCATGCGAGTAGCCGACAGCGCGACGCTCGGCGAAAGCGCCCATATCCAGTTGCGCCACCAGCGCCTCCGTGCGTTGCTGCGCCCCGGCTTCATCCAGCCCATGCAAGCGGGCAAAATAAAGAATATTCTCGCGGCCGCTGAGACGGGGGTAAAGTGCCGTGCTGTGCGGCAGCACGCCCAGCCCGGCACGCACTGCCAGCGCCTCGGCCACGCTGTCATGACCATCTACCTGCACCTGGCCACTGTCCGGCCGTAACAGGGTGCTGATAATACGCATCAGCGTGGTTTTGCCGGCGCCATTGCCGCCCAGCAGCCCCGTAATGCAGCCGTCACCGGCGGTAAAGGACACCCCGCGCAGAGCCTGCACCTCGCCAAAGCGCTTGTGTACCGCCTCAACGCTGATCATGAGGCCGGCGCATTAAGGTTTAGCAGGGGCGGCGGGGCGCTCATCTGATCCACGCAATCCATGGCCAGATCTCCGACTTGCGGGCTATCAAAAAAAGCGCGCACCCGCTCGGGCAGACAGCCCCGAATGCTGACAATATGTCCCTGCCCCGGCGCAGTCACCGCCAGCCACTTCTCCCTACCTTCAGCCAGCACGCTCACCGGTTCGGGCGGGGTCACCGGGTCATGCTCACCGGAAAGCATCAACATGGGCACGGAAGCTGGCAGTTGCAGCTCAAAGGCACTACGCGCGGGTACATCCCAGGCCTGGCAGGCCGAAGCCAGATTACCTAACTCGCGTGAATCGACCACCACCTCGTTCGGGATGTGTGGCAGATCCTCACGGCACAGCACCGACAGGTGTACCAGCCAGTTGATGCGCTGATCCAGACTGGATTCAAAGTCATGCGCCAGCGCCACCAGCGGCGCCAATCGTCCCTCACCGGCACGATGCACCAGCACCGGAATCATGCTGCGGGTTTCAGGCTGATAGGCGAGCAGGCGCAACATACGCTGCAGGCCGCCGGCATCAACCGGCAGGCTGTGCTGTTCGCCCGTGCGGGGGTGGTCAAATTCGACTTTGCGTGGCGTGGCTTCCAGCTCGTCCAGCAGGGCCTGATAGCGTGTGGCCAATTCGGGGAAGGCTTTGGCGCACGCTGCCTGCTTAGCACAACGGGCCAACTCGGCAGCGATGACCGCCGTCGCGCTTTGATCCACCGTCGCCCCCAGCGCCACCCCCAGGGGCAACACCGCGTCCATCACCACACTGCGGGTATATTCAGGAAAACGGGCGGCATACAACTGCGCTACCCGCGAGCCGTAGGAAAAACCGTAGAGATTAAACTGCGCATAACCCAGTGTCTGGCGCACCGCCTCCAGATCGGCCACCGCGGCATCGCTGTTGAAGTGGCGGGGGTCGTGGTCCAGTTGTTCACGACAGCCGGCGATGCGCTGCATGGCCGGCGCAGTATCGGCATGCAGGGCAAAAGGATCATCCACCACCGTCATCCCCGGGCAACGCAAGGCTGACGACGCACCGGTGCCGCGCTGGTCCACCACCACGATATCCCGGCGCTCGCTCAGCCCCTGGAAAACATGACGCAGTTCGACCAGGCTCTGGCTGGCGCTTTGACCTGGTCCGCCGGTGATCAGCACGATGGGGTCCGCCTCGGGACGCGCTGCGCGCGCGCTGAGCACAGCCACGTGCAGGCTGATTTTCTCGCCCCCGGGTTCGACATGATCCAGCGGCACATCAAGCGTCGTGCAGCGGGCTCGCACGCTGGCCGTACCCCCGGCGGACTCAAGCCGGCAACGCTCGAATTGTATTTCCCCGGCCATAGCCGGTGCCGGCGGCAGGAACAGCGTCAGCAAGGCTACATAAACAAAGCCATGACGAAGGCGCATTAACCCAGCCGCTCCTCGAGCTCGCGTTTAAGGCGATCAGCCTCCGGCTGGCCTTGCTTGAAAATCTGCTCGTAGCGGTAGAACTCCAGCGCCCGCACATCGGTGATTTCCGGCGCCAGAAAAATATCCGGCTCGGCGATGCGTCGGCGCTGGGTAATGATGGCATGCTGCATGACCTTGAAGGTGTTGAAGAGGCCGTCCATATAGCCGGTATCTTCATTATTTTCCGGCTTGCTGCGCTTGCCCAGTACATCTACCGCCACAGTCAATCCGCCGTCTTTCATCACATGCTCAAAGGGCAAGGGATTGACCATGCCGCCATCAAGCAGCACCCGGCCCTGATAATTCACCGGCTGGAACACCCCGGGCATGGCCGCACTGGCCAGCAATGGCCGCAACAACTCACCTTCGCTAAACACCACTTCCTCACGCGCCCACAGATCGGTGGTCACCACACTCAGGGGGGTTTCAAGTTCCTCGAATTTTTTGGCGCCGAGCAAATCGTCCAGCACGGCCATGGCCTCCCCGGCCTCAAACACATTCACGTTTTCCAGCCCAGGACGCAGCATGGCGAAGGCCTGGGCCCAGTCACGGTTAAACAGGGCGGAAAGCCACTCACGCCCATTGGACGGGGTCAGCTCAATCACCATCTCGCGGATTTCCTTGCCCGTCATGCCGCTGGCATAAAAAGCGCCGAGCAGAGCGCCAATACTGCTGCCGGCGATATGCCGTGGACGAATACCCAACTCATCCAGCGCTTCAAAAACCAGGATATGCGACAAGCCCGCAGCACCGCCGGAGCCCAGCGCCAGCCCCAGACCATCGCCGGGTAATTCCCGCGCTTCGCTCTGCGTTTCCGGCGTATCGGCACTCGCCATACGGGCCGCGCCCAGTCCCAGCGGCAACGTACTGGCACCCGCCAGCATCCATTTGAGTACGGTTCGCCGGTCCGGCAGATCATTTGGCATTTTTGCGTGCTCCCTTTGAGGGTTTTTCCGGCGGGGCTTTTCTTTCCGTGTCCAGCTGCGGCGCCTCGCCATGATATTGCAGTTTGTCCGGCGCTACGGTGCCGCCGGTCATAATGAAAGACATGGCCTCGTCCACCGACCAGTCAGTGGAGACCACATGTTCTACCGGCACGATTTCCAGATAGCCGGAAGTGGGATTGGGCGTGGTGGGGACATACACGGCCGCCAGCTGGCGGCCGGTTTCGGCGTCATTGAACACCCGTGTAACAAACCCGATCACCTTCATCTGATCGGAGGGGAAGGGGATCATCACCACCCGCTCCACATGCTCCGGCTGCTGCTGCAGGGCCGATATCAGCTTGCGGGTGCCGCCGTAGATCCGCTCAGCGAGGGGAATACGCCGGATCATGCGATCCACCATATCCAGCAATTTTCGCCCCAGCACGCGGGTAGTCAGCCAACCCAGCAGAATCAGCGCGCCAAGGGTAAGCAACACGGCGCAAGCGAACTGGAACCAGGGGTGCAGCACCCAGGCCGACAGCGCCGGCGAGAGCGGCTCCAGCGCCCGCCCGGCGGCCCGCACCCAGGGCATGCCGAATCTCGACAGCTGGTTAAGAATAAAGGTAAACACCCACCAGGTGATCCACAGGGGGATCACGGTGAGGATGCCGGTGATCAGCCAGCGCCTGAGCTGTCGGCCCGTATGTCGGGTGCGTTCCAGTGCCATGCGGCTTTTCCCCTCGGGCGGCCGCGCGGGTTCTATGCTTGCGCTTCGTCGCCTGCCTCTCTGGCCACCAGCTCATCCAGCAGCCTGAAAAACTGCTCGTAGGAGCCCACCATGGATGGTGAAGTCATGTACCGTCCATTGATGACCACCGACGGGGTACCGCGAATACCGTAGTCGCCGTTAAGCTGGCGAGCCCGGCGCAGATGCGCATCCACGCTGAAAGACTCCCAGGCGCTGTCGAAATTCTCCGGAGTTACCCCGTGTTGCTCGAATAAACTGCGCAGGCCAGAGCGCTGGTTTAGCCGCTGACCATCCTGATGGATTGCATCAAAAATGGCCTGGTGCAGTTCCTCCGCCTTGCCCAGTGCGAGCGCGGTGTACCAGGCCTGGCCGTGAATGTGCCAACTGCGGTTGACCATCGCCGGCAGGCGCACCAGTCGCACGCGCTCGCCGTTCTGCGCCACCCATTCGTCCAGCATGGGCTTGAAGGTGTAACAGTGCGGACAGCCGTACCAGAAGATATCGGCAATCTCCACGCCATCACCACCTCGCACAGTCTTGGCCGGCTCAATCACGCGATAGTGCTCACCGGCCTCGAACTCTCCGGCCACGGCCATGGTATTCCAGGCCAGCAGGATCAGGGCCGCCAGGCTAATCCATCCGGCCACAGAGCTTTTAAGGGTATTCAGACGCCTCACAATGTTTCTCCTTGCACGCACCAATCGGACAATGTGCCAATGTAACCCACAGCGACAATGCTGCCCATCCCCGTACGGGGTCTGTTTGCTCTAACAAAAAAGGGCGATCCGCACGGATCGCCCTTGCTGAGACCGTTATAGTGCCCGGCAGTTCAGTGCAACCCTTCCATATAGGAGGACACCGCCTCGATTTCCTCATCGCTCATGCGCTCGGCGATGGACTGCATCATTTGAGCATTCATGCTGCCGTTACGCTCGCCATTGGCGTAGGCGCGCAGGGCGATGACATTGTAGGCCGCGTGCTGGCCACTGACTGCGGGATAACCGGCCGGCGCATTGCCCGTACCGGAGGGGCCGTGGCAAGCCATACAGGCGGAAACGCCGGTTTCTGGGTTGCCGCCACGGTAAATCTTCTCGCCGAGTTCCACCAGTTCCGGGTCGGCGCTGCCGATTTGCGGTGTCTGGGCGGCGTAGAATGCCGCCAGGTCGGCGATATCCTGATCACTGAGATTGGCCGCCTCACCCGCCATCAGCGGATCCTGGCGGGTCCCTTCACGATAGGCCTTGAGCGATTCGCGCAGATAGCGCTCGTTCTGACCGGCAATTTTTGGCCACTGCGGGTTACTACTGTTGCCGTCCGCCCCGTGGCAGGCCGCACAACCCTGGGCCAGTTCGGCGCCTGCGTCCGGATCGCCCGCCATCAGCGGTTGCATTACCATGGCCAGAACCAGTGCGGCAGGGGCCGCCATCACGAGCCAATGTTTATTCATGCCAGAAATTGCCTCTTGCGGTTTTGCATCACATGATGCGGCGCGCTTGTTGTAGGATGACGCCGGAACCGGCGCCATGACGGCGCAGGACGGCCCTTGATGAAGACCGGATTTTACACCGGGATGACGGTAGAGGGTCAACTTTGGCCCACCCGGCGTCGGAGAATCACTGGCATGACCGAGTCCGATTACAGCAGTACCCGATTCATGCTTAGCGTCAACCGGCTGGCTGACCTGCCTGTCGATGAGGGTGTGGAAGTCGCCTTTGCCGGGCGTTCCAATGCCGGCAAATCCACCGCCATCAACACCATCACCGGTCAGCGCGCGCTGGCGCGCACCAGCAAGACACCGGGCCGCACGCAAATGATCAACTACTTCCAGCTCGGCGAGGACGGCGCGCGGCTGGTGGACCTGCCCGGGTACGGTTTTGCCAGGGTACCGGAACGGATAAAGCAGCACTGGGCCGCGCTGCTGGATGATTATTTCCGCCAGCGCCAGAGCCTGCGCGGGCTGGTGTTGATGATGGATGTGCGCCGGCCGCTAACGGAATTTGATCAGCAGATGCTCAACTGGTGCAGCCAGGCCAGCCTGCCCTGCCATGTGCTGCTGACCAAAGCCGACAAACTCAGCCGCGGCGCTGCCGGCGGAGCATTACAAAAAACCCGCCACGCACTTGGCCAGCTACCGGGCGATTTCAGCGTACAACTCTTCTCCGGTCTCAAACGCCAGGGCGTCGAGGAAGCCCGGCGCAAACTCGATGAATGGCTTGACCCGCGCGAGGCGCGGGAGTTTTCAGACGGTGGCGCCTGAAGTTGATGGTGGCCTGACCGGGATGGCGCCGGGGTACGGTCAGGCCGGATAAAAGCCTGAACCATGAAGAACATGAAGCTCATGAAGGAAACAAAAAGTCGAATATATTTTTGATAAATAATGCATTTCCCCTTCATGTTCTTGTTTTCTTTATGTTTGGTTTTGGGTGTCGTCGTCCCCGCGAAGGCGGGGACCCAGGGGCTTCGGTTAGCTTCTGGATTCCCGCCTGCGCGGGAATGACGAGAAGCGCGAAATGCGGGTTACCACTGTGCTGACCGTACCCCGATGCTATCCCGACAGGCTCCCACCCACATCAAACGCCACCATCTGAAAACGGAACACGGAAAACTGAAAACGCCCGCGCGAACGCGCGGGTTACGCCGATTTTTTCAGATGCACCAGCAGTAGCGAGATGGCCGCCGGGGTGACGCCGGGGATGCGTGAAGCCTGGCCGATGGTTTCGGGGCGGGCCTCGGCGAACTTCTGGCGAACTTCGTTGGACAGGCCCTGTACGACGGCATAGTCCAGATCAGCCGGCAGCGGCTTGTCCTCGTGGCGGCGACTGCGCTCGATTTCCTTCTGCTGGCGCTCGATGTAGCCGGCGTATTTGGTCTGCACTTCAACCTGTTCGGCCACCGCC
>SLRW01000016.1 GCA_007130745.1 Gammaproteobacteria bacterium | reverse complement strand
TCCACCGCCAGCACGGCTTCCTTGTCCACGGGGGTGTTCAGGGGTGAGCGTGAGGAAAAGCCGATGCGCAGCTTGCCCGGCGGGGTGCGCACAGCCTCGGCGTAGGCCTGTGCCGGCGGCGCGATATGAAAGACGCTGCCCGCTTCGGGGCCGTGTGTGACGTCCAGCACCAGTGCGCTGTCGCGCACCGAGCGGGTCAGCACATGATTCGCCGCAATGCCATGCATGGGATCGGTCATTTCCGGCCCCCACGGGGTACGCCCGCGCCCGGGCTTGAGCCCGAACAGGCCGCAACAGGCCGCGGGTATGCGGATGCTGCCGCCACCGTCGTTGGCGCCGGCCACCGGTACCACCCCGGCGGCCACCATCGCCGCCGAGCCGCCGGAAGAGCCGCCTGTTGTGCGTGAGGTATCCCAGGGGTTGCGGGCAGGGCCATAAGCCTCCGGCTCGGTAATGCCCTTGGCGCCGAACTCCGGCGTATTGGTACGCCCGAAAGGGATCAGCCCCGCCGCTTTCCAGCGTTGCACCAGGACGGCGTCATGGGGCGAGCGGAAATCTGCCGCCTTCAGTGCCTTGTTGCCCTGGTGATGCGGCGCGCCCTTGATCTCCTGAAACAGATCCTTGACCAGCATGGGCACCCCGGCCAGCGGTCCGGAAAGCCCACCGGCAATCTGCTCTCGAGCCTGCTCGTACAGTGGATGAATCAGCCCGTTGAGCTGCCCGTTCACAGCCTCAGCGCGCTGAATAGCGGTATCCAGCAACTCCTCCGCGCTTACTTCGCCGCGGCTGACCAGCTCAGCCAGCCCCACAGCATCCAGCCGCCGATATTCATCAAAATTCATGACAACCCCTGGCCCGCGCGGTAGCGCGCGGGCGTTTTCAGTGTTCAGTTGTCAGAAGTAGACCATGCGGCGCAGGCGCATTCAAAGCCTCTGAAAACTTAAAGCTGAAAACTGAACACTACCACCGCGCTACCGCACGGGGGTCAATTTATAAACACCCCCGTCGGATTCATCGGTGGTGATGTAGATGCCGCCATTCGGCCCCTTGCGTACATCGCGGATGCGGCCGATTTCCTCGCGAATCAGCTCTTCTTCGTGCACCACGATGCCGTCCTCGAACACCACGCGCCGAATCTGGCGTGAACGCAGTCCGCCGGCAAGCAGATTGCCTTCCCAGTTCTCAAACGCTTTGCCCGGGACATAGGTCAGTCCAGAGGGGGCGATTTCCGGGGTCCAGTCGATCACCGGGTCCGTCTTGCCTTCCTTGCTGCGCACGGCGCCGTTAAAGGTGGCTTCGGTGCGGTAGTCGCGGCCCAGGGTGACTTGCGGCCAGCCGTAATTGTTACCGGCTTGCACCCGGTTGAGCTCATCGCCGCCACGCGGGCCGTGTTCGCTGGCCCATATCTCACCGCTTTCGGGGTGCACGATCAGCCCCTGGATGTTGCGGTGGCCGTAGCTGTAAATCTCCGGCAGATAGTCCTCGTCATCCACGAAGGGATTGTCTCCGGGTACCGAGCCGTCATCGTTGAGTCGCAGCAGGGTACCGGCATGGTCCGCCGTATCCTGCGCGCGGGGCGGTTCAGCGCCGCGATCACCAACGCTCATCAGCAGGGTGCCGTCAGGCAGCCAGGCCAGGCGTGAGCCGTAGTGGCGACCCGGCCCCGAGGCCCGGCCCTCGGTGAAGACTTTTTCCACATCTGCCAGCGTCTCACCATCCAGGCGCCCGCGAATCAACGTAGTGCGTGTGGCCTCGGCATCGCCCTGTGAATAGGTCAGATAGATCCAGCCATTATCGTCATAGCCCGGGTGCAGGGCGATATCAAGTAGTCCGCCCTGATTGGTGGCATGTAAGTCTTCCGGTATGCCGCCGACTTTGATGACCTCGCCATCATCAATAATGTTCAGTCGCCCCGGGCGCTCGCTGACCAGCAGCCGGCCGTCGGGCAAAAAGGCGATGGCCCAGGGGTATTCCAGGCCTTCGACGACAGTGCGCAGCCGCAGGTTGTGGTACTGGCTCTCAAGTTCACGCGTCTCGGTTACCGGGGAGTCGGTCACGGCTTCGGTTTCAACTTCGGAGAGAGGCTCGCAGCCTGCCAGCAGAAAAGCCAGGCTGGTCAGCCAGAAAATACCTGATGCACGCATGGAGGTTCCTCCCTTGTTGCACGCCAAATCACTTGTTCATGCTACTGTCGGCAACACGCCAGGGTCCAGTTTGAGGCGGAGAGGGTAAAGTGAATTGAGTGGGAAAGTGGCCGCGCTGTGCGCGGCCCTTACGCTGAAAGGTTTGAAGTCTTGCAACTTTCCCGCCTTCCCCTCATACAACGACCCGCGCGAAGCGCGGGTCACCGCAACAGGCCGCTGAGCTTGCCGGCCTGGGTGCGGATGTTGGTCTGCGGATGTTTTTGCAGGCGCGCGAGCAGTGGTCGGGCCTGTTCATCCTGGCCCTTTTCCAGCAACAGGCGGGTGCGCAGCAGGGCGGCCTGGGCGGCCTCGAGTACGCTTTCGGTGCCGTCAGCTTCCTGCAGGACGTCCAGCGCCAGATCCCGGCGCCCGCTGTCCATGGCCGCCCGCGCCAGCACCAGACGCAGCGAAGCAGATTCCGGCAGGCGCTCCGGCCCCAGACTCTGGCTCAACCCTACAAATTCGGTCAGCGTGCCGGGGTGACTGCGGCCATTGTTATCCGCCCGCTGTGTCAGCACATGCCGGCTCCAGGCCCGGGCCAGGCCTTTTTTGTCGTTTTCCAGCAATCGGCGCAGCATACCGGTCTCATAAGCGGCGCGATCAGGCCAGTCTTCCGGGTGGGGTGGCTTGTCCAGCATGGTTACGGCCGCCTCGCGTTGGCGCTGGTTATCAAGCCGCAACACCTCTTCCATCAGCCGCGCGGTGTGTTCGCGCATATCTTGTTCGCTGCGCCGGCTTTCTTCCTGCGGTTTGGTGAGCGCCAGCGCCTCGCGCGCATGCCAAGCGGCAAAGCCTGCCAGATGCGATACCAGCAACAGCGCATACAATGTCGCGGCGATAAACAAAGGGAAGGGCAGCCACAGGGCTGCCGGGATGATGGTCAGGCTCCAGCCCGTGGCGAGCAGACTGACCTGTAGCCCGTTACGCCCCAGTACCTGCAAGGTGCGCAACAGTGACACCGGATGCATGCCTTGCAGGGCATAGCTCTGTCCGCCTGTCAGCACCAGGTGCGCCGGCAACAGCCAGGCCAGCAGCGGACCCAGGGTGAGCGTGGCCATGATGAATACCAGCCCCGAGCCCAGGCGCTTGTTGAAGGGGGCAAGGGTGTTGCTGTCCATGGGCGGAGCCTCGGCCTCACCCTGCGCGCTGTGTTCGGTGCAGGTGTAGCAATAGCCGATGGTGATAGCCCCGGCCACCACCAGGATGGGGGCGCCGAACAGCGCCAGTATCAGCATATCCAGAAACCAGCCGGCCAGTCCTGCTGTCAGCAGCCCGGCCATCAGCAGCAGCATCCAGCCGGCATGCCCGCGCAGCGGATACAGCAGTGCCTCACCCAGCCAGGTGGTCAGGCTGTCGGTCTGCTGCATGCGCCGGTTGCGGGCGCGACGGGTTGGCGAAAAGAGTTCGTCTGCCATGACTGCCCCCGATCCTGTTTAACTATTCTGCGCTTTTGCAAAACAAATGTCAGCTGAGGTTAACAACCCGGCGCTCCGCGCCGGGCGTGTTCCGTTTGCCGTGTTCCGCAAATTTCGCGCCAGTGGCGCATCAATGTGGTGTCACGCTAAAGCGCGACGAATTATTCAAAAAGCGAAGTGCGTGCCAGCGCACGAGCCGAATCGACGGAACACGGTAAACGGAACACGCCCGCGCTTTGCACGGGTCGCTGTAAGCTAACGGTAAGGTTTAACGTGTTACTACTAAAAAAGCGCAGGAGTGTAAAAACGACAGCAGGCACGATTTCAGGCTGACAAGATGATGCAACACCTGCAGGGAACGACCAAAAACAGACCGCGGAGAAGGCCTTTTGCATATCTCGATCAGAACGAATCCGGTATTACCCGCATTGTTTGCCAGCCTCGTGCTGCTCGGTGGTTGCAGTGGTTCAGGTAGCAGCTCCGGCAGTACCACACATGATCAGCCGGGGGAGAGGTGAATACGCAAACGCAATAATTATGGAGGTCGTATGACATCAGGCAGAGTATGTACTGCAATTCGTTGGTGTGCCTTGGCATCGATGTCACTGCCCATTGTCGCCGCCTGCAGCAGCGGTTCTTCCGGGGGCAGTGACGCCTTGTCGGCAGAGGAAACCCTGCTTTTTTATTTACAGGAAAATAGCGAGGATGAGCGCGAGCTCTATGCTGTGCATCCGGATGATCCAGCCAATCCGCTGCAAGTTGGAGAAGAACTTGGCGAGCTCGATGATGTGTTGAGTCCGTTAGGGGCGGCTGTGGTTACCGTGGTGGCCGGGGATTATGAAGCCGATGCGCTGAATCGGACCCATCTCGCGTGGGTGGTTTACGCCGGTGATGACGGGCATCTTTATCGAGCCAGCACCCGCCTGCCCGAAGGCCCGCTGGATGTGCCCCAGCCGGTTCGTGTTTCCAGTGAAGACGCCGCCTCAATGCTGTGCTCCATGCAGGTGGAAACTGACTACGCCGACCCCCTGAACTCCGCGCTGATCTACGAGTTACCTGGCGGCATAGACAACGATGATTGCGGGGGGGGTGCCGCTTCCGCCTATGTGGTCCAGCTGGATGCTCCCGACAATGAGGATCCGGAGCCGCTTTCCCCTGCGTCTACTATAGGTTCGGGCTACGATATGGCTTTACGTGATCCGGCGACTGGTGGGCTCGAGGAGTTTGTTTTTCTGACGGGGAGCCATATAGAGCATTTTGATCTGGAGAGCCGACAATGGTCCACCGGACATGATTTTGATGATGATATGTACTCCACGACCACTCGGGGGGTTGTCTATCCCGGAAACGCGAGTGCGAGGATGCTTCTGAGAGAGTCGAATGGCATAAGCCATGATTATTTTGTTTATGAGGTTCGCGACAGAGAATTGCAGGATGTTGAGCTGGCGCCGGAAGTGGACGATTTCGATCTTAGCAGCGCCAGCCGTGGTGTTGGCACGCGCGAACGCATGCTTCTGGTGACAAACCCCGCTGCGACGTCGATACTTAATCATCTCCCCTTCGATGATGAAGAAGGCTACACCATCGAAAGGCTTAACCAGGAAGAAGATACCAGTTCCGGTCGCATATATACTCTCGGTGAAGACCATGTCGTATGGCGCTTCGAGGATTCCGGCACGATGGGTTATGTGCTTGAATCCATAGCGCTGGATACGGGTGAGAGCACGGAGTTGGCCAGGGGCGATGACATGGCTGGCAACCTTAATTTAAGTCGTGTCGACTCGCCGCAGACCCCGCATGGCTGGGTCCATTTCGGCGACTGGAGTAACTCGCTGAGTCACGAGGCAGTGGATATCCGCGGCCCGGGTTTCGGCAACCAATCCCTCGATGTCTCGCGGATCACGGGCAATAGCTGGGCACCCAGGGTGCGCATGACCTACGGTGCCGCTCCCTGGGCACCGGGTGTTCCATTGGCAGGGCAAAAGGCGGATCGCATCCTCATCGAGAAGGACGATCGCGTGATGTCCCTGGATGCCGGCAACCCGAGCGGCGGATTGCGTGATCACGGTGCTATGCCGGAAAACAGAAGAGCCTGGGAGGCGCTCAGTTATGCTCCGCATGTCTTGATTCTGGATCGAGACGATGACGTGTACTTTGTCGACACGCGTCAGGCTCAGTCCCTGGTTCGCGTCACGGACAATAACCAGCAGGCAGCGTTGATCACCGGGTTTTGACCCGCGCAAAGCGCGGGTCGTTGCAGGCGGGAATGTGGGAATGTTTTAGGTCTTGGGTCTTAAGGAAACGCTGATTAATTCGTCACGTCTCAGCGGGTTCTGCGGCGTCCATATGCAAGGCGCCGTGCGAAGCCGAAGGCTGGTTGCCTATGCAAGCACGGCAACGCCGCAGATGGGCGCCGCAGGGCCCGCCCTTCGGGGCTTTACCAGTTAGTCAGCCTCTGCGTTGCGACTTTTCAACGTATTCACGATACGTTTTCAAAGTCACGCCTTGATCCTGGCTAACTGGTAAAGCCTGAGGCGCGACGAATTAATCAGCGTTTCCTTAAGGCTATTGCACTTACAACACCGCGCCCCGGCGCGGTTAATCCCCCCTGCGGGGGAAAAGCCGGGTGCGTAGCCAGTGCCGCAGGGTGTTGTGTTTGAGCAGCGCCTTGTCGATGGCCTGCAGGTCGCTGTTGAGGTCGGACTGGGCGAACCAGTCGGCGCGGGTACGCATGGGCGTGTCCGGGTCCAGTTCGCGGATGACCCGGGCCGGGTTGCCGGCGGCGACCACGTTGGCCGGGATATCATGCAGCACGATGGAGCGGGCGCCGATAATGCTGTTGTCGCCGATGGTGACGCCCTTGCCCACCATGACACCGTCGCCCACCCAGACATTATCCCCCAGGCGTACCGGTGACACCGGCCCGGGTCCCACCCGGTCGTACAGGCCATGCCAGTCGGTATCGGTGATGTACACGCCGCTGGCCAGCATGGCGCTGTTGCCGATCACGATTTCCCGGGCGGCGCTGATTCTGACGCCGGGGTTGATCAGGCAGGCATCGCCAATATGGATGCCGCGCAGATCCTCGCGATCAGACCACACGGTAAAGCGGACCTTCTCATCACTGGCGGCCATGATGCTGACGTGGTCGCCGATATGAACCAGTGGTCCGAAAACCTCTACATTCCAGGGCTGCATGAAATTGAAATCCCTGCCCAGGTGCTCAAACTGCGGGCGCAGGAAATGATTCACATAAAAGCGCTCATAGCCGACATACAGTCGCTTGAGATAAGGCGGGCGATGATCCTTGCGCAATGTGATCCCCGATGAAGTGGGCGAGAAAGGGTTTGAAAGTAGGCGGTGACTATCAGTATTGCAACCCGGCGCGTTGCGCCGGGTGGTTTAAGTAAAAATTCTTAAACAATGCTTCACGCCAAGCCGCGAAGCCGCAAAGAAATAAGCGAGGTGCGCGAAGCGCACGAGCCCAGGCGCGGGACTAATAACATTTTCTTGACTCCTCGCTGGTCTAATAAAGTATTCGTTACTAACAAAAGCTGCAAGGGAAGTTGTCGTACCTTTTGCTGTGGACCTGAAGCCCCGCAGCAGGCCACGCTGGTGTATCTGCTGGCCTGTGGATCAAAGGAGGAGGTGGCCCCCGATGACGATGTGCGGGAAATCTGCAATTACCTGGAGACCCTGAGTTACGTCCGCGCCGAACTGGTCCGGCAGGATGGCCTGTCCCTGTCCATGCGTCTGCTCAACGAGACCCACCGGCACCTGATGCAGGGCGTGCGTGGTGCCAGCAAGCAACCCGGTGGAATACGCCGCAGTCAGAACTGGCTTGGCGGCAGCCGGCCGGGCAATGCGAGGTTTGTGCCGTCGCCGGCGCAGGCTTTGCCCGGTTTGCCGGGCGAGCTCGAGAAGTACCTGCATGCGCAGGATGAGCTGCCACCACTGCCAACGAGGCCGTTGATTCGGCACCCGACCTGTTCGCCCTGGTGAGTCGTGATCGTGCCCGGGTGCTGGCGGCCGAGACCACCTCGATTGCTCCGGTGCGCTTGTTCGAATATCTGCCAGAGCGCCCGATAATCACCATGGCGGCGGCCATGAAACTGCTCCAGACCACCAAGCCTGCCGTCACACGAGCGGTGAAAACCCTGGTCGAGGTCGGGGTGCTGGTCGAAACCACAGGAAGCAAACGTGATCGCAGCTTTGCCTGCCAAGCCTGCATTGATCGGTTGCGTATAGGCACTGAGCTGGATTAACGGGGTCATCGCAAGAGGGAAAGTGGGAACGTCCCAAGACCTGCAACTTAAGACCTAAGACTCTGGTGACGCAGAACACCCCCGGCGCAAGGCGCCAGTTCTTTGTCACTTACAACACCCGCGCGGAAGCGCGGGCAATCGCACTCTGACAAATAAACCACTGGGCGGCGAAGTAGGTGCCTAGTATGGTGATGCGGTCATGGGGAATTTCGACTGTCCAGCGGTTAAGGCCAATCAGGCTGTCGGAGATTACAAACAGCAGCGCGCCGATGGCCATCAGCCATACGCCGGCTTCGTCGCTGTGTCTGAGTGCGCGCGTCCAGGCACGGATGAACATGAGCAGGATAATCCCTGTGTAGAGTAGCACCGGGATGAGCATGACATCGGGTATGCCAGGCAGCAGCAGCGCCAGAATTACGCCGCCGAACACCAGGCCCGCAATCAGGGGAGCCGGGTGTAAGGGGAAAGGCTTCAGCGCTAAGCGCATGGCGATGATGTAGAACACGTGCGCCAGCAGGAAAATCGCGAGCCCGCCGGGGAACCAGAGTTCGATTACCACATCGGCTGTGACCGAGGCGCCGAGGCCGAGCAGGATGAAGCGCCGGTAATGATCAGCCGGTGCGGCTGTGCTGCGGGCAAGCAGAAACACCAAAAAGCCCACCGGCAGACCCTTGAACAGGAGCATCAGCGCAGTGGGTGGGCCGACGATGGAGGCTGTGATGCAGGCCAGGGCCAGCAGGCAGTAAACGGTTGTGTAAACGCGGACGTTGTCTGTCAGGGCCGGCATGGTGACCTCGGCGATGGTTTTCCCGGACGCAGCATAGCAGCCTGGGCATGGGTTGACGGCGCGGGGAGGGCGCGTTTGTCTGAAGCGGGCCACCGCTCGGTGGTGGCGTTTCTTGGCAGACCCGGCGCTGTAGCCTAAGCTAGGGGCACTAAGTTGCGTTGTCTGATTGCGGGCGTTATTGGCAGAGTTGCATACCGAGCCGTATTTACCGGCCGGGTGACTCGTGGCTTTAAGGATTGATACAGCATGAGCATGGATCAAACAGAAGCCCGCCGCTGGCTGGGGCTTAAAGAGGATGACAGCGCCGTGGCGGTCGGGCAGGCCTGGCAGAAACGGCGTGCCGACCTCATGGAAAAACTCGAGGCCGCGCCGACCGATGCCCATCGGCAGAAATTCGCCGATTTGCTGGACAAGGTGGACCAGGCCTATACCGCGCTGGCCGAGGATATCGGCGACCTGGAGGGGCAGGAAGAGTCTCCGGCTGTGACTTCCAATGCCGGCGAGGCGGTAGGCGACTGGGATGAAGATGAGGACCAAAGCGCGGGCGCCCGGGACAAGGCTCGCCCGCCTGCCGACGACGATGCGGATGATGCCGGCGACGGTGTTGTGGAGGGGGATCGCAACGCCAACATATACGAAGAGGGTGTAATTCGCGGGGATGTACTGGAGGCGCCGGTGCGGCTGGAGCCGGGCGAGGTGCTTGCCGGGCGCTATGAGCTGCGCGAGCGTATTGGTGAGGGCAGCATGGGCGCGGTGTACCGTGCGCATGATCGCACCTGGGGCGAGGAGGTGGCGCTCAAGGTGGTGTTGCCTTCGGTGACGGGGCACATTCGTGCGCGCGAGCGTTTTCTGGATGAGGCCCGGCTTGCCAGTACGCTGAGTCACCCCAATATCGTCAAGGTCTTCGACGGCAAGTCTGACGGTGACTATGTCTTCATGAGCATGGAGTTGCTTGAGGGCGGGCGTTCGCTGCGGGATGTCTTCGAGGAGCGCAAGGCCGAAGATCAACCGTTTAGCGAAGAGGAAGCACGTGAACTGGGACTGACGCTGGCGAAGGCGCTCGAATACGCCCAGGAGTACATATTCCATCGCGATATCAAGCCTGAAAACGTCTGGGTGAC
>SLRW01000044.1 GCA_007130745.1 Gammaproteobacteria bacterium | reverse complement strand
TGCATCTGCTTTATCATCATACCCCGCGCCGTTTTGGTCGGGCGGTGCTGCTGGGATCGCCGGTAGGCGGCAGTCATCTGGCGCGCCGGGTTCGCCGGTTGCGCCCCGGGGCCTGGCTGGTGGGGCGCAGTTGGGATCGTGGCCTGGATGGCCGGGCGCCGGACTGGGATGGCGGTGCGCAGCGGCTGGGGATTATTGCCGGCACCTGGGGGGTAGGGCTGTCGGGGATGGTGGCCGGGCCGCTGGAGCCGCCCCATGACGGCGTGGTGGCGCTTGAGGAGACATTCATGCCGGGCGCCTCGCACCTGAGCCTGCATGTGTCGCACGTGAGTATGCTGTTTTCACGCCGGGTGGCCGCGGCCACTGCCGCCTTCCTGGAAAAAGGCTGTTTCCCCGAGACGACTGACTGAGTCGCAGGACGTCAGGTGTCCCCGTCGAGCCTTGCCCGTAGCTGGTAGATCAGATCCAGCGCCTGGCGGGGGCTGAGCGTGTCGGGGTCCAGTGACCGCAATTCAGCTACCAGGGGATGTTCGGCGGTTTCGAACAGGCCGGGCTGCACCGCCTGGCCGTCGCTGGCGAGTGGCGGTGGTGCGTGCTCGGGGGCTTCCAGCGCCGCCAGGTATTCCCGGGCCTGCCGGATCACCGCCCGGGGCACGCCAGCCAGCGCCGCCACATGCAGGCCGTAACTGCGGTCGGCGGGTCCGGGGCGTACCGCATGCAGGAAAATCAGTCGGTCCCCGTGCTCGGCGACTTCCACATGCATGTTGAAGACCCCGTTGTGGGTTTCGGCCAGTCGCGTGAGTTCAAAATAGTGGGTGGCAAACAGGGTCAGCGCCCGGGTCTCGCGAGCCAGATAATCGGCACAGGCCCAGGCCAGTGAGACCCCGTCCCAGGTGCTGGTTCCCCGGCCCACCTCGTCCATCAGCACCAGGCTGTCGGCGCTGGCGTTGTTGAGTATCTGCGCGGTTTCGGTCATTTCCACCATGAAGGTGGAGCGTCCGGAAGCCAGATCATCGGCGGCGCCAATCCGGGTAAAAATGCGATCCACCGGTCCCAGGCGTGCATTGTCCGCCGGCACGAAGCTGCCGATATGCGCGAGAATAGTGATCAGGGCCACCTGGCGCATATAGGTGGACTTGCCCCCCATATTGGGGCCGGTCAGGACCATCAGACGTTGCTCACGATCAAGCCGGGTGTCATTGGCCACGAAAGGCTCGTCCATGGCCGCAGCCACCACCGGGTGGCGTCCCCCGCTGATTTCAATGCCGGGCGTCTGATCGAGTTCGGGGCAGATCAGTGCCAGGCTGATTGCACGTTCGGCCAGACAGGCCAGCACATCCAGTTCGGCCAGCCCGCCGGCGGTGCGTTGTAACGGCGCCAGCGCCTGCGCCAGATCTTCCAGCAGCTCGGCGTATAACTGTTTTTCGCGGGCGAGGGCGCGCTCGCGGGCGCTGAGCACTTTGTCCTCGAAGCCCTTGAGTTCGGGGGTGATGAAGCGCTCGGCGCCTTTCAGGGTCTGCCGGCGGGTATAGTCGACCGGAACCTCGTCACTGCGACTGCGACTGATTTCGATGTAATAGCCATGCACCCGGTTATAACCCACCTTGAGGTTGTCGATACCGGTGCGGCTGCGTTCGCGCTGTTCCAGGTCGATCAGGTACTGATCGGCGTTTTGCGACAGCCCCCGCAACTCGTCAAGCTCGGCATCATAGCCTTCGGCCAGCACCCCGCCGTCACGGATCAGCGCCGGCGGTTCCTCAAGCAACGCCCGGCAAAGCCGGTCATGGGTTTGCGGATGTTCGCCCAGCGCTTCACTCAGGGTGTGCAGATGCGGGCTGTCGAGCCCGGCCAGGTTGTTATTCAGTGCCGGCAGCAGACCGAGGGCATGGCGCAGCGCCGCCAGATCACGTGGTCGCGCAGTGAGCAGCGCCACCCGCGACAGAATGCGCTCCACGTCACCAATGCCCAGCAGGGTTTCGCGCAGGGCGTCGTGGCGGCGATCGTGCATCAGGGTCTGGATGGCCTGCTGGCGTTGCCGCAGCAGCGTCTGGTCACGCAGCGGGCGTTGCAGCCAGCGGCGCAGCAACCGGCTACCCATGGCCGTGGCGTTGTGATCAAACACCGCGGCCAGGGTGTTTTCGCGCCCGCCATGAAGGTTGACAGTCAGTTCCAGGTTCCGGCGGGTGGCGGCATCCATCACCAGCGCCTCGTCACGCTGTTCCACGGTCAGCCCGCGCAGGTGGGGCAGGGCGGCGCGCTGGGTGTCCAGCACGTATTGCAGCAGGGCACCGGCGGCGCCGACGGCCAGCGCCATGTCTTCACAGCCAAAGCCGGCAAGATCCCGAGTGGCAAATTGCCGGCACAGCAAATCTCGTGCGCTGACGGCGTCGAAATGCCACGGCGGGCGTTCGCGCAAGCCGCCACGATTCTGCCAGCCTGCAGGCAAAATGGCGCCTTCCGGGATCAGGGTTTCGGCCGGTTGCAGGCGTTCCAGCTCGGCTGCCAGATCCGCGCTGCTGTCGACTTCCGTAACCGTGAAACGGCCCCCGGCAAGATCCAGCGCGGCGATGCCGAAGCCCGCCTGGCCCGGCAGGATACCGGCCAGCAGGTTGTCGCGCCGTTCTTCCAGCAGCGCCTCGTCGGTGACTGTGCCGGGGGTGACGATACGGGTCACCTTGCGTTCCATGGGCCCCTTGCCGCCGGTGACCTCGCCGACCTGTTCGCAGATCACCACCGATTCACCCATGCGGATCAACCGTGCAAGGTAGGATTCGGCAGCGTGGTGAGGCACCCCGGCCATGGGAATGGGTTGGCCGGCGGATTCACCGCGTCGAGTCAGGGTCAGGTCCAGCAGGCGGGCAATGCGGCGGGCATCATCGAAAAACAGTTCGTAGAAATCACCCATGCGGTAAAACACCAGCGTGTCCGGGTGCTCGGCCTTGATGCGCAAGTACTGGCGCATCATGGGCGTGTGCTGTGCGAAGTCCCTGTCAGTCATGCGCGCCGTTATCTGGTGTTGATGTCGGTTTCAGGATGAATCCGGGCCAGTCCAAAGCCGGCCCGATGATGCGCCGATGCTATGCTGCCACAGACCGGGTGGCAAGCGCAGCGGTTGTAGGCAGAGGTTCCTTAAATGCACGAAGACAGCGAATTTACTTCCCTGGTGGCGCAACTGGCCAAACTGTGTGAGGCTCGCGAGCTGCAGGTAGTGACTGCCGAGTCCTGTACCGGCGGCTGGATAGCCAAGGTGCTGACGGATCGTGCCGGCAGTTCGGCCTGGTTTGAGCGCGGCTTTGTGACCTACAGCAACACCGCCAAGCAGGACATGCTGGGCGTGGACGCGGCGCTGCTTGACGATCCCGGAGCGGTCAGTCGCGAGGTGGCTGAAGCTATGGCCCGGGGCGCGCTGGCGCGCGCGGATGCGGATCTGGCGGTGGCGGTCAGTGGTATTGCGGGGCCGGATGGTGGCAGTGAGGACAAGCCGGTGGGCACGGTGTGGTTTGCCTGGGCCTGCGGAGCCGAGTTGCGCAGTGCCTGTGAGTGTTTTGAAGGTGATCGCGAGGCGGTGCGCAGGGCCACTGTCAAACTGGCGCTACAGGGGCTGGTTTACAGCGCCGGAAACGGTCGCGAGTGATCCCGCATCTGTGAAATAATGACGTTTTTACCGGACGTCCCTGCGAGGGGTCTGAGTGAGTTTGCTCATGCCGGTATGTGCCCGGCGTGAAGGTGGCGAGGGAGCGCCGCGACGGGATTTCCCGAGACAGAATTTCAGGAGAACAGCACGATGGATGAGAATCGCAAGAAGGCACTGGCTGCAGCGCTGGGGCAGATCGAGAAACAGTTCGGCAAGGGCTCGGTGATGCGCCTCGGTGATGGCCAGGCGGTGCGGGACGTTTCCAGTGTGCCTACCGGCTCGCTGAGCCTGGACGCCGCGCTGGGTATTGGTGGTCTGCCGCGCGGGCGCGTGGTGGAAATCTACGGGCCGGAATCTTCGGGCAAGACCACGCTCACCCTGCAGGTGATTGCCGAGGCCCAGAAGCTGGGCGGTACGGCGGCTTTTGTGGATGCCGAGCACGCGCTTGATCCCGAGTACGCCGGCAAGCTTGGCGTCAATGTCGAAGATCTGCTGATTTCCCAGCCCGATACCGGTGAACAGGCACTGGAGATCACCGACATGCTGGTGCGTTCCGGCGCGCTGGACGTGGTGGTGGTGGACTCGGTAGCCGCGCTGACCCCCCGCGCCGAGATTGAGGGCGAAATGGGCGATTCCCATGTGGGTTTGCAGGCCCGGTTGATGTCCCAGGCCTTGCGCAAGCTGACTGCGAATATCAAGCGTTCCAATTGCATGGTGATTTTCATCAACCAGATCCGCATGAAGATCGGCGTGATGTTCGGCAGCCCCGAGACCACAACCGGGGGTAATGCACTCAAGTTCTATTCTTCGGTGCGCCTGGATATCCGCCGTATTGGCTCGATCAAGCGCGGTGATGAGGTAATCGGCAACGAGACCCGCGTCAAGGTCGTCAAGAACAAGATGGCGCCACCTTTCAAGCAGGCCGAGTTCGAGATTCTTTACGGCGAGGGTATCTCGCGTGAAGGTGAACTGGTCGAGCTGGGGGTGCGCGAGGGCCTGGTGGAAAAATCGGGCTCCTGGTACAGCTACAATGGCGAGCGTATCGGCCAGGGCAAGGACAATGCCCGCGCCTGGTTGAAGGACAATACGGAAGCTGCTGGTGCGCTGGAGCAGGCGCTGCGCGAGCGCATCATGCCGGCTCGTCCCGCCGCCGACAGCCCGGAACCCGCGGAAGCTGCTGCCGACGACCAGGATGGCTGACGCCGACGCTGCTGACATCCGAAGCGTGCGACAGGTGGCCGAGCGGCTGCTGGCACGGCGTGAATATGCTACCCGCGAGTTGCGCCAGCGCCTGCTTCAGCGGGGCTTTGATGAGCAGATAGTGGATGTGGTGATTGTCTCGCTGGGCGAGGAGAATCTGCTCAGTGATGAACGTTTTGCCGAGACCTGGGTCCATGCCCGCATGAACCGGGGGGACGGCCCGCTCAAGTTGCGTGCGGCTCTGTCTGAACGGGGCATCGATCAGCAATTGATCGCGCGACTGGTGCCCGAAGATTACGACGCCTGGGCCGAACAGATGCATGCGCTACGTGAGCAGCGTTTCGGTACGGCAAGTCCGGGAAATTATACGGAATGGGCGCGCCAGGCCCGCTTTCTGCAACGCCGGGGGTTTCCGGCAGAGCACATACGACGCCTTCTGCGCGCCACTGGCGGCAGCGATCACGGGGATTAGACAGAGCCGGATCATGACAAGCAGCGCCGATATAAGACAAGGCTTTCTGGATTTTTTCCGCGAGCGCGGGCATGACGTCGTGCCCGGCAGTTCACTGCTGCCCGCCAATGATCCCACCTTGTTGTTTACTAATGCCGGGATGGTGCCGTTCAAGGAAGTTTTCCTCGGCGCCGAAAAACGGCCCTACAAGCGCGCCGCCAGCGCCCAGCGCTGTGTGCGCGCCGGTGGCAAGCACAATGATCTTGAGAATGTCGGCTATACCGCCCGCCACCACACCTTCTTCGAGATGCTGGGCAACTTCAGTTTCGGCGATTACTTCAAGCGTGAAGCCATCGAGTACGCCTGGGAGTACCTCACCGGGGAACTGGGCCTGGCGCCGGAAAAATTGTGGATCACGGTGTTCGATCAGGATGAAGAGGCTGCGGCTATCTGGCTGGACGAGATTGGCGTGAGCCCCGAGCGTTTCAGCCGCATTGGCGAGAAGGACAATTTCTGGTCCATGGGCGAGACCGGACCCTGCGGGCCGTGTTCTGAAATTTTCTATGACCATGGCCCCGAGCTCGAGGGTGGCCCGCCGGGCACGCCCGAGGAAGACGGCGATCGCTACGTGGAGATCTGGAATCTCGTCTTCATGCAGTACCAGCGCAGCGCCGACGGCGAGCTCACGCCCCTGCCCCACCCCTCAGTGGATACCGGCATGGGGCTGGAGCGCATCGCTGCGGTGATGCAGGGGGTGCACGACAATTACCGTATCGACCTGTTCCAGCGTCTGATTGGCGCCACCGCCGAAATGGCGGGCTGTGATGATCCGGAAAACAGCTCGCTCAAGGTGATTGCTGATCATATCCGGGCGGCTGCCTTCCTGGTAACCGACGGTGTGATTCCCTCCAACGAGGGGCGCGGCTATGTGCTGCGGCGCATTATCCGCCGTGCGATCCGTCATGGTCACAAGCTGGGACTGCGCGAGCCCTTTTTCCATCGTCTGGTGGCGCCGCTGGAAGCCGAGATGGGCGAGGCCTATACCGAACTCAGCCGCGAGCGCGAGCGGGTGGAGCAGGTGCTGCAGGGCGAGGAAATCCGCTTTGCCGAAACCCTGGATCAGGGCATGGCGCTGCTTGAGCAGACCATCACCGGGCTGGACGGCAAGGTGATCCCCGGCGAGCAGGTTTTTCGTCTGTATGATACCTACGGTTTTCCGGTGGACCTGACCGCCGATGTGGCGCGCGAGCGTGGTCTGGAGCTGGATCTGGACGGGTTTGACCGGGCCATGGACGCCCAGCGCAAGCGTGCCCGCGCGGCCAGCCGCTTTGATGACAGCTACCAGCGACTGGATGTGAGCAGTGTGACCGAGTTCAGTGGTTATGAACGTCATCGTGATTCGGCCCGGGTAACCGAGCTTTTCCGTGAAGGAAAACCGGTGGAATCCCTGCAGGGAGATGAAGAGGGCGTCGTGGTGCTGGATCGCACACCCTTTTATGGTGAATCGGGTGGCCAGGTCGGCGACACCGGAGTCATTGAGGGCGACGGTTTTCGTTTTGAGGTCTATGACACCCGGAAACAGGGCGGAGGCAAAGCGCTCGCCCATTTTGGTCGCCTTGTCGAGGGGCGGCTGGCACCGGGCGCTGCGGCCGAGCCGCAGATTGATGAAGCCCGCCGCGCCGACATCCGGCGCAATCACTCGGCGACCCACCTGATGAATGCCGCCCTGCATGAGATTCTGGGCGATCATGTGGCCCAGAAAGGCTCGCTGGTAGCACCGGACCGGTTGCGTTTTGATTTTTCCCACCCGCAGCCGCTGACGCCTGAAGAGCTGCGGCGCATTGAGGATTTTGTCAATCAGGAGGTCCTGGCCAACCACGAAGCCCGGACCGAAGTCATGCCTTACCAGCGTGCTATCGCCGCCGGCGCCATGGCGCTGGCCGGTGAAAGCTACGCCGAGGAAGTGCGCGTGTTGCGGCTGGGGCCCTGTTCCATGGAGCTTTGTGGTGGCACGCATGTCGATCGCACAGGCGATATCGGCCTGTTCCGGATTATTGCCGAAAGCGGTGTGGCCGCCGGAGTGCGCCGGATTGAAGCGGTGACTGGACTCGGCGCACTTGCCCATGTGCGTGGCCAGCAGGCGCTGATCGATGGTCTGAGTGAGCGTCTGCGTACCTCCCCCGACGGGCTTGAGGCTCGTGTCGAGCAGTTGCAGAGTCGCTACCGCAGCCTCGAAAAGGAACTGGAAACGCTGCGTGCTCGCCTGGCTTCGGGCTCGGGGCGTGATCTGGCCGACGAGGCCGAGGAAATTCACGGCGTCAAGCTGGTGGCAGCGCAGCTCGAAGGCGCCGATGTGGCTACCCTGCGTAATGCCGTGGATCAGCTCAAAAATCGCCTGGGCACCGCTGTGGTGGTGCTCGGCGGGGTTGAGGAAGATCGTGTGCGGCTGGTGGCCGGGGTCAGCAAGAGTGCAGTCGATCGGGTGGCTGCCGGCGATCTGGTACGCATGGTTGCTGAACAGGTAGGCGGCAAGGGCGGAGGCCGACCTGATATGGCCCAGGGCGGCGGTGATCGGCCCGAGGCGCTGGCTAATGCGCTGGCTTCGGTGCCGGCGTGGTTGCGCCAACAGCTGGACCCGGCCGGGTAGCCTCAGCTTGCGGTTGCGCGTTTCGCGGGCGCAATCGGCCTGTTATACTTGCGCCCCGCGGAAATGGACAGGCTGTTCTGTTTTGCAGGGATCGGCAAAACGCCCCCACCACGACAGAATGGCGCGGATTCTCCCTGACACCGGGTGAAAAATGGCACTTATCGTACATAAATACGGGGGTACTTCCGTCGGCACGGTGGAGCGTATCGGCCGCGTCGCTGACAAGATTGTGGCCGCCCGTGCAAAAGGCGACGAAATTGTGGTGGTGGTCTCCGCCATGAGTGGTGAAACCGACCGGCTCACCACCATGGCTGAAGAAATCAGCGAAAACCCGCCGGCACACGATCTCGATGTGTTGTTATCTACCGGTGAGCAAGTAACTATTGCGCTGCTGGGTATGGCCCTGCATGAGCGCGGCTGTGAGGCACGCAGCTATACCGGGTCCCAGGTTCCTATCCGTACAGATAACGCCTACAGCAAGGCACGTATTCGCGAGATCGGCCCCGAGCGCATGCGCGCCGACCTTGATGCCGGGCGGGTTGTGGTGGTAGCCGGCTTCCAGGGGGTTGACGATGACGGGCGTATTACCACGCTGGGGCGGGGTGGTTCGGATACTACTGCCGTGGCCCTGGCGGCCGCGCTCAAGGCCGATGAGTGCCATATTTATACGGATGTGGACGGGGTCTATACCACCGATCCGCGCATCGAACCCAAAGCCAAGCGGCTGGAGAAAATTACCTTCGAGGAAATGCTGGAGATGGCCAGTCTGGGTTCCAAGGTACTCCAGATTCGTGCTGTAGAGTTTGCCGGCAAGTACAATGTGCCCCTGCGGGTTCTGTCCACCTTCGAAGATGGACCGGGCACCCTGATTACCTATGAGGACAGCGACGTGGAAGAAGCAGTCATATCAGGTATCGCGCTGAACAAGGATGAAGCCCAGATCACCGTGGCCGGAATCCCGGACAAGCCCGGTGTGGCTTTCAAGGTGCTGGGACCGATTGCCGATGCCAACATTGAAGTAGACGTGATCGTGCAGAATGTGGCTCGTGACGGCAGTACCGACCTGACCTTCACGGTACACCACCGTGATTACGATCAGGCCCTGGAACTGGCCCGCAAAAGCGGCGAGGAGCTCGGAGCCCGTGAGGTTTCCGGCAATACCGATATCGTCAAGATATCGATTGTCGGTGTGGGGATGCATTCCCATGCCGGCGTGGCCAGTCGCATGTTCGAGTCGCTGGCGCGTGAGGGCATCAACATCCTCATGATTTCCACCTCCGAGATCAAAGTGTCTGTGGTGGTGCAGGCGCGTTATATGGAGTTGGGTGTGAGGGCGTTGCATGAAGCCTTCGGTCTGGACAAGGGTCCGGTGTCGGCGGATGAGCCGGAGAACTGGTAAGCCCCGGGTTATAACTTTTTTGCGTTGGTGTTGTGCTGAGAGGAGCGGTGTGACAGCCGCGAGGAGACTGAAATGCTGATTTTGACCAGGCGCGTTGGTGAAACGGTAATGGTAGGTGAGGACGTCACCGTGACCGTGCTCGGCGTCAAGGGTAATCAGGTGCGAATCGGGGTGAATGCGCCGCGGGATGTGGCCGTACATCGTGAGGAAATCTACCAGCGGATCAAGCACGAACAGGGCGACGAGGATAGCGAGACCTGAGCTGTCTGTCTTTACGCCTGACCGGTGTCCCAGTATGCTGTGCACCGCGATCGACAAGCGAATCTGGAGAGATGGCCGAGTGGCTGAAGGCGCTCCCCTGCTAAGGGAGTAAGGGCTAACACCCTTCGAGGGTTCGAATCCCTCTCTCTCCGCCATATAAAAAAGGCCGCCATTCAGGCGGCCTTTTTTATATGGCGGAGAGAGAGGTGTGGACGAACCCTCCCGGTTCGACCAATCGGCGCC
>SLRW01000103.1 GCA_007130745.1 Gammaproteobacteria bacterium | reverse complement strand
GTGGTCGCGCCTATTTTTCACCCAGGGTGCTGACCTTTCTTGATGGTGAGCGCTATACCGAACTGGGCTTTCGCATCAATTATCACATCATCCGCGAGGCCCACATTTATGCCGGCTATCGACGTATTCGCATCGGCTTTGAGGACCGTCCCAGCCAGACCATGGAAAGCGGTTTTCACGGGGGGTTGAAACTGCGTTTCTGAGCGTGCAACAGGTCAACCGGCAAGCAATTCTGCGAGGACAGTTATGGCGGGACATAGCAAGTGGGCCAACATCCAGCATCGCAAGAATGCGCAGGATGCCAAGCGCGGAAAGTTGTTCACCCGGCTGATCCGCGAGATCAACGTGGCAGCGCGGCTGGGCGACCCTGACCCGGCAACCAATCCGCGTTTGCGTCTGGCGGTGGACAAGGCGCTGGCGGCCAATATGGCCAAGGATCGCATTGAAAAGGCCATCCAGCGCGCCAGCGGGGGTGGCGATGGCGATCAGGTCGAGGAAGTCCGCTACGAAGGCTATGGCCCCGGCGGCGTGGCGGTGATGGTCGACACCATGACCGATAATCGCAACCGTACCGTGGCTGAAGTGCGCCATGCCTTCTCCAGGTTTGGCGGCAACCTGGGTGCCGATGGTTCGGTGGCTTATCTGTTCAGCTACCAGGGGGTGATTTCCTTTGCCGCCGGGACCGACGAGGACACTCTGATGGAAGCGGCGCTGGAGGCCGGGGCCGAAGACATTGTCAACAATGAGGATGGTTCCCGGGAAGTGCTGGTAGCGCCGGAGGACTTCGAGTCAGTCCGCGATGCACTGGTTGATTCGGGGCTGGCGCACGAGCAGGCCGAGGTGACCTGGCGGCCGGCGACGACGGCCGGCGTTGGCGAAGACGAGGCCGATACCCTGCTCAAGCTGCTGGAGCGTCTGGAAGACCTGGACGACGTGCAGAATGTCTACACCAATGCTGAATTTCCCGACCAGGTATTACAGGCCCTGGAGGCGCAGCAGGCGAGCTGAATATGACCGCTGCGGTTCGCATCCTGGGCATCGACCCCGGTTCACGCATTACCGGCTTCGGAGTCATTGACGTCAGCGGTTCCAGTTCAGTGCATGTGGACAGTGGTTGCATCCGTATCGGCACCGGGGCGGTAACAGAGCGTTTGCGGCGACTGCACGAGTCGCTGGCCGAAATTATCCGCGACACAACGCCCGACGAGGTGGCCATCGAACAGGTTTTCGTCAGCCGCAATGCCGACAGCGCGCTCAAGCTTGGTCAGGCGCGCGGTGTGGCGATTTGTGTGGCGGCGCTGGCAGATCTGCCGGTGGCCGAGTATGCGGCCACACGTATCAAGCAGGCGGTGGTGGGCAGCGGCCGCGCCGACAAATTACAGGTTCAGCATATGGTGCGGGTGCTGCTGGGGCTGGCCGGGCGCGTGCAGGCTGATGCCGGCGATGCTTTGGGCGTGGCGCTGTGCCATGCCCATATGCGGGCCACCAGCCAGCGTCTGGCAGCCATGGGTGCGGGAGACAGACAACGATGATAGGAAGACTGCGCGGCGTATTACTGGACAAGCGTCCGCCCTGGCTGGTGGTGGATGTGAATGGCGTGGGCTATGAGCTTGAGGCGCCTATGTCGACCTTCTATGCCCTGGGCCAGAAGGGCGACAAGGTCGAGCTTTACACCCATCTGGCGGTGCGCGAGGATGCGCTGAATCTGTTTGGTTTCGCCAGCGAGACCGAGCGCTGGCTGTTTCGCAGCCTGATCCGGGTCAACAAGGTGGGCGCGCGTCTGGCCCTGGGTATTCTTTCGGGCATGAGCGTGGAAGGTTTTACGCACTGTGTTTCCAGTAATGATGTGGATGCACTGGTGAAGTTGCCCGGTGTAGGGCGCAAGACCGCCGAGCGGCTGCTGGTGGAAATGCGTGATCGACTCGATGGGGTGGATATGGCCGGCGCCACGCCGGCTGTCGCCACGGGTGATGGCGTGGCGCGGCCACCGACTCCAGTGGACGAGGCCCAGGGCGCCTTGCTGGCACTGGGGTACAAACCGGCCGAGGTCAGGCGGCTGCTGGACAAGGTGGACAGTGAAGGCCTCGACAGTGAGCAGATTATTCGCCAGGCGCTGCGCGCGGCCATGCCGGGTTAAGCGATGGTATGGCGCCGATCATGATGGCGATTGTGGATGCGCCCGGACGGAGGCAACAAAGTGATAGAACGTGATCGTCTGGTGACCACCGAGGCCGACAGCGATGATGCCGCCGTGGATCAGGCCATCCGTCCCCGGCGTCTGGAAGATTATATCGGTCAGGCGCCGGTGCGTGAGCAACTGGGTATTTTCATGGATGCCGCCCGCGCCCGTGGCGAGGCGCTGGACCATGTGCTGATTTTCGGCCCCCCGGGGCTGGGCAAGACCACGTTGGCGCATATTATCGCCCATGAGCTCGGCTCCAGCCTGCGCCAGACTTCCGGGCCGGTACTGGAGCGCCCCGGCGATCTGGCGGCGATTCTCACCAATCTTGAACCCAATGACGTGTTGTTTGTGGATGAAATTCACCGACTGGGCGCGGTGGTCGAGGAAGTGCTGTATCCGGCGCTGGAGGATTACCAGCTGGATATTGTGATCGGGGAAGGGCCGGCGGCGCGCTCGATCAAGCTGGACCTGCCGCCCTTTACCCTGGTGGGCGCGACTACCCGCGCCGGCTTGCTGACGTCCCCCCTGCGGGATCGTTTTGGCATTGTTCAGCGCCTGGAGTATTACTCCTGCGAAGAGCTGGAGCGCATCGTGCGCCGCGCTGCGGGGATCATGAACCTGCCGGTGGATGATGAGGGTGCGCACGAGATCGCCTCGCGTTCGCGAGGCACGCCGCGTATTGCCAATCGCTTGTTGCGCCGGGTGCGGGATTTCGCCCAGGTGCGGGGCGATGGCAGGGTCACCAGCGATATCGCCAGTCAGGCCATGGATATGCTGGATGTGGACCGTCACGGCCTGGATGTGATGGACCGCAAGTTTCTTTCCAGTCTGGTGGAACGGTTCGATGGTGGCCCCACCGGCATTGACAGCCTGGCGGCGGCCATCGGTGAGGAGCGCGGCACCATTGAAGATGTGATTGAGCCCTACCTGATCCAGCAGGGCTTTGTGCAGCGCACCCCGCGCGGGCGAATGGCCACTTCCCGGACCTGGCGGCTGCTGGGGCTGTCGCCGCCCGGAGACGGCGACAGCCTGCCCCTGTTTGATGAGTAGACCGGGTTCACATCGGGTTCATATAGTGTGAGGACACTGTTACTTCAGAGATTGCTTGCAACAGGAGTTTGTGCGTGAAGGAATTTGTCTGGCCGGTTCGTGTCTACTACGACGACACCGATGCCGGCGGTATCGTTTATCACGCCGGCTACCTGAAAATGATGGAGCATGCCCGCACCGAGTGGTTGCGCGCGCTGGGCCTGGAACAGAACGTATTGTTGCGGGAATGGCGCCGGCAGTTCGTGGTGTCCCGGATGCAGATTGATTTTGTGCAGCCGGCTCGTTTTGACGACATGCTTGAGGTCACGGTGAGCGTGCAGGATATTCGCGCTGCCAGTATCCATTTTAACCAGACCGTGCGACGGGAGCAGGACACCCTGATCCGGGCCGGGGTCCGCGTGGCCTGCCTGGATAGTGATACCCTGCGCCCCGTGCGACTACCATCCCAACTGCGTCAGGAGATCGCCAATGGCGGCTGATACTTCAATCATGGGGCTGATTCTGGGCGCCAGTTTTCTGGTCCAGCTCGTGATGCTGATTCTGGTGGCGGCCTCGGTGCTGTCCTGGTATCTGATTTTTGCCAAGCGCGCCCAGCTGCGCGGCATGCTGGGTGAGGTGCAGCGTTTCGAGAAACGCTTCTGGTCGGGGCTGAACCTGGCCGAGCTGTATAAACAGCTGGAACGCCGGAGCGAGCACAGGGGGCTGGAAGGTCTGTTTCAGGCCGGTTTCCGGGAGTTCGTGCGAGGCCGACGTGAAGAGGCGCCGGATGATGCCTGGATGGAAGGCGCCCGGCGGGCCATGCGCGCCAGCCAGACCCGCGAACTTGAGCGCCTGGAACGCAATCTGCCGGTGTTGGCCACCATAGGCTCGACCAGTCCCTATATCGGTCTGTTCGGCACCGTGTGGGGCATTATGCACGCCTTTCAGGGGCTGGCCGGGGTGCAGACGGCGACCCTGGACATGGTGGCCCCGGGTATTGCCGAGGCGCTGGTGGCGACTGCGCTGGGGCTGTTCGCAGCCATTCCCGCGGTGATTGCCTATAACCGTTTTGCCTCGGATGTGGATCGCATCGAGGGACATTTCGAGACGTTCCAGGACGAATTCACAAATATCCTGCAGCACGGGTCGGGCCGCGGCGCGGGCCAGGCGCCGGCCGGGGAGTAGTCACTTATGGCGACTCGCCACAAGCAGCGCCGGGCACAATCGCAGATGAATGTGGTGCCCTTTATCGACGTGATGCTGGTGCTGTTGATTATTTTCATGATCACCGCGCCAATGCTGGCCCAGGGCGTTCATGTGGAATTGCCCCGCGCCGATGCCGAGCCGATTTCCGCTGAAGAGCTGGATCAGCAGCAGCCGCTGGTGGTGACGGTAGATGAGCGCGGTGATTTCTATCTGAGCACGGCCGATGATCCCCGGCGGGCAGTGGATGAAACCACTCTGCGTGCCGGTATTGTGCGGGCGCTGGAGGAGGCACCCGGGCGTCCTGTGTTGGTCCAGGGTGACAACCGGGTGCCCTATGGCCGCGTGGTGTATGCCATGGTGTTGCTGCAACAGGCCGGCGCACCCAGCGTGGGGCTGCTTACTGATCGGCCCGATACTGGAGAGGCGGATTGAAACTGCCGCACGGGAAACTACCGGCCGACTGGCCCTGGTTGGCCCTGTCGGTGGTGCTGCACGTGGCCCTGCTGGTGTTCTTGCTTGTCAACCGGGAACCGGTGCTGACTCCGCCGGCGGCCGATCAGCAAGCGGAAGTTATTCAGGCGCATGTATTGGATGCTACGCGGCTGGAGGAAGAGCGCGAAGCAGCCCGGGCGGCGCAGCGCGCGCGGGAGGAAGCCGAACGCCAGCGGGCACAGGAACGGGCACGACAGGAAGCCGAGGCGCAGGCACAGCGCGAAGCCGAGGCACAGCGCCAGCGTGAGGCGCAGGCACAGCGTCGCCGCGAAGCGGAGCAGCAACGCCAGCGCGAGGCCGAGGAGAAGGCCCGGCGTGAGGCAGAGCAACAGCGCCAGCGCGAGGCCGAGGCGCAGCGCCGCAGGGAGGCCGAGGCCGAGGCGCAGCGCCAGCGTGAAGCGGAAGAAAGGGCACGTCGCGAGGCCGAGGAAAAGGCCCGGCAGGAACGCGAGGCGGCCGAGCGCCGCGAACGAGAACTGGCCGAGGCGCTGGATCGCGAAGCCCAGGCCCGGCAGCAGCGGCAACGCGCCACCGAGCTGGATCGAGCCCGCAGCCTCTACGTGGCCGCCATACGCGACCGGATTCGGGGTAACTGGCGATTGCCATCCGGAGAATCGGAAGATTTCGAGTGTCGGCTGCGGGTCACCCAGGCGCCGGGGGGGCAGGTGCTGAATGTGCGCATTCTGCAAAGCTGCGGATCTTCGGCTCTGGATCGTTCGGTAGAGTCGGCAGTGTTACGCTCTTCACCATTACCTTCGCCACCGGACCCGGATGTTTTTGCCCGGGATATAGAATTTGTTTTCAGACCCCGTTAGGAGCGTCCTGATGAAACGTTTTCTGGCTGTGCCGCTTCTGCTGCTTGCGCTGATTGCGCCCGTGCAGGGTAGCGATGTGCTGCGTATCGAGATCACCGAAGGTGTGGTGGGGGCGGCGCCCATCGCTGTGGTGCCTTTTGCCTGGGAAGGCCGGGGGCAGGCGCCCGAAGCCGTGGCCGGCATTATCGAGGCCAATCTGGCCCGCAGTGGCCGTTTTTCGCCGCTGGACGGCCGGCAGTTCCCGCAGCAGCCTTCATCGCCCAATGACGTGAATTTCAGGCGCTGGCGCGAGGCTGGCGTGGATCATGTGCTGGTGGGTCGTTACGGGCCCGCCTCCGGCGGAGGCTATGAGGTGCGTTTCCATCTACTCGATGTGTTGCGTGAGTCACAGATTGCGGCCTACCGTATTCCTGCGCCGGAAGCGGGGCTGCGCCGGGCGGCGCACCGTGTCTCTGATATTGTTTACGAGGCCATTCTGGATGAGCCGGGCGCCTTTGATACCCGCATCGCCTATATTCTGGCCGCGCAAGACGACGGGCGCCCCGAATATCGCCTGATGATTGCCGATTCCGACGGCTATAACGCCCGGCCCATACTGGTGTCGCGACAGCCGTTAATGTCGCCGGCCTGGTCGCCGGATGGCCGCCGCCTGGCGTATGTCTCTTTCGAGGGGCGGCGCTCACAGGTCATGGTTCAGGATCTGGGTTCCGGTGAGCGTGAACGGGTCTCGTCCCGGCGCGGGATTAACGGTGCGCCGGCCTGGTCGCCGGATGGTCGGCGCCTGGCGCTGGCGCTGTCCGAGGGCGGCAATGTGGATATCTACGTCATGGATATGGACAGCCGTGACCTTAGGCGTATTACCCGCGACAGCGCTATCAATACCGAGCCTTCCTGGTCGCCGGATGGGCGGCAGCTGGCCTTCACCTCCGACCGGGGTGGGCCACCACAGATTTATACCTATGATTTCGAAAAAAATGAAATACGACGGCTGACTTTCGAGGGCCGGTACAATGCGCGTCCGCGTTTCAGTCCTGATGGCGAGACGCTTGCCGTGGTGCACGGACGGGACGGGCGTTTCACGATAGCTGCGGTGGATTTGCGGGGTGGGGGGGTGCGCATTCTAAGCGGCGGGCCGCTGGATGAATCCCCGGATTTCTCACCCAACGGGGCGATGATTATCCATGCTTCCCGGCGCGGTGACCGGGGGGAACTGGCCACCGTGTCGGTGGACGGTCAGGTGCGGCAGCGCCTGAGCATGGCCGAGGGCCAGGTGCGTGAGCCGGCCTGGTCGCCATTGCGGTCACGGTGAAACGCGGATTACCGTGATATGTCGGATACAATGGTCCCGTTAGCAGTGGGCTGTTGTAATCATTCAAGCAGGGAGTATTAGATGATGAGCACGATTTACAGAATGCTGATGGCGTTGATGGTGGCGGCCCTGATGGTGGCCTGTGCAACGACTTTTGACGATGAGGATGTCACCGATGAGCCCCGTCCGATCGACGAGGATGTCACCCGGGTGGATGTGATTGGTGATGATCCGGCCTTTGATGCCTTGCCCATGGATGATGAATTCCGTCGCGAGCTGACATCCGAAGAGCGGGATTTTCTGGCCGAGCGTATCGTGTATTTCGCTTTTGACAGCAGCACGATCAGTAGCGAAGACGAGGCAGTGGTTCGCGCCCATGCCCGCTATCTGAGCTATCACCCGAACAGTCGCGTGGTGCTGGAAGGACATACCGACGAGCGTGGTTCACGCGAGTACAACATTGGTCTTGGCGAGCGACGGGCACAGTCGGTGCGCCGTATGTTGCTGGCCCAGGGGGTGAGTTCCGGTCAGATCGAAACCGTGAGTTTCGGTGAGGAACAGCCGGCCGATATGCGCAGCAACGAAGAAGCATGGCGGCTTAACCGCCGGGTGGAATTCGTCTACGGCGAGTAAGTGATGATTACAACAATGACCAAAGTGCGTGTCCTGATGTCCGCCGGTCTGATAACGGCGGTGCTGGGTGGCTGTGCCGGCATGCCCATGCAGTGGGAGGAGGGCAAGGAGCCGGATGATCGCCTGGCGGCTATTGAACAGCGCCTGGAGCGTATCGAGCAGCAGCTTGAGGTGCAGGGCGAATTGCAGCTCATCCGCACGGTGGATGAGCTGCAAGAAGAAGTGCGCCGTTTGCGTGGCACCGCCGAGGAACATGAGCACGGGCTCGATTCGTTGCGCTCAGGTCAGCGTGACATGTACGTGGATCTTGATCGCCGCTTGCGGGAGATCGAAGTTGGCGGCGTGTCGGAAGGTGCGCGTCAGGGCAATGCCGGTGAGCGTGACGGCGACGAGGAACAGGCTTATCAGCAAGCCTTTGAGTTGTTGAGAGAAGGCCGTTATGAGCGTGCCATCAGTGCTTTTGACAAATTTCTGGACAGCTACGCTGATGGTCGTTATGGCCCCAATGCTCGTTACTGGCTGGGTGAAGCGCATTATGTATCGCGTGAATTTGACCGCGCTCGCACCGAATTCGAACGGGTATTGTCGGACTACCCGGACAGCAACAAGGTGGCTGATGCTCGCTTGAAAATCGGCTTTATTCATTACGAGCAGCAGAACTGGAAGCGGGCGCGAGAGACGCTGGATCAGGTACGCCAGGCGCATGCCGGCACCAGTGCTGCCGAGCTTGCAGCGGAACGCCTGCAGCGCATGGATCGCGAGGGGCGCTGAGCGATATGGCTACGGCCGCCCGTCGTCTCGGCGCGTCTTCCGCGCAAGCCGTGCGTCTGAAAATCAACGAAATTTTTTGTTCCTTGCAGGGTGAGGCGCGCACCGTGGGCGTGCCCACCGTGTTTGTGCGGCTGACTGGTTGCCCGCTGCGCTGCCATTACTGCGACACGGCTTATGCCTTCCATGCCGGTGAGTGGATGATGCTGCCGGATATTCTCGTGCAGGTGGCCGATTATGGCGTCCGGCATGTGACCGTCAGTGGTGGCGAGCCGTTGGCGCAGAAGGGGTGCACTGCATTGCTCGGCGCATTGTGTGATGCCGGCTATGAGGTGTCGCTGGAGACCAGCGGCGCCATGGATATCAGCGAGCTGGATGCGCGCGTCAGCCGGGTGCTGGATATCAAGACGCCGGGCTCCGGTGAATCAGAGCGCAACCTGTGGGCCAATATCGGGCAGCTCACTGCGCATGATCAGGTCAAGTTCGTGATCTGTGACCAGGCTGATTATGAGTGGGCCTGCGAGATGTTGCGTGAATATGAACTGGCGGCGCGTTGCGAAGTGCTGTTTTCACCCTCCCACGAGCAGCTTGAGGCCCGCCAGCTGGCCGACTGGATTGTGGCAGATGCCTTGCCGGTGCGCTTCCAGATCCAGTTGCACAAGTACCTCTGGGGCGATGTGCCGGGACGGTAATAACTGATGGCTGCTGAAACCGCGAATCAGACAACCACGGGCGCGGCCGTGGTGTTGTTGTCAGGCGGTCTGGATTCCGCCACCGCACTGGCCGAAGCCCGGGCGGCCGGTTATGCCTGTTATGCGCTCAGTTTTGATTATGGCCAGCGTCATCGTGCGGAACTTGAGGCCGCAGCACGCCTGGCAGATTCCCCGGGAGTGCGTGAACATCGGGTGATGCGTGTGGATCTTGGTGGCATTGGCGGCTCGGCGCTGACCGACAGAGCCTTCAGCGTGCCGCAAGCCCCGGGCGAGGGTATTCCGGTGACCTACGTCCCGGCCCGTAATACGGTGTTTCTGGCGCTGGCGATGGCCTGGGCGGAAGTGCTGGATGCCCGCGCCATTTATATCGGCGTCAATGCGGTGGATTACTCCGGCTACCCGGACTGTCGTCCGGAATTCATTCGCGCCTTTGAGTCCATGGCGCAACTGGCCACCCGGGCCGGCGTGGAAGGGCGCGGTGTCAGCATCAAAGCCCCCCTGATTGATCTGAGCAAGGCGGCGATTATTCAACGTGGCCTGGCGCTGGGAGTGGATTATGCCCTCACCGTGTCGTGTTATCAGGCGGATGACGCGGGTCGGGCCTGCGGGGTGTGTGATGCGTGCAGACTGCGGGCGCGGGGGTTCAGGGATGCGCATGTGCCGGACCCGACACGATATGGGGACAAACAGTTTTCAGTTTGAAGTTTTCAGTTTTCAGATATCAGCCTGTGGTTCCAGATTGGCTGCGATTGCGGTATGATCGCCCGCCTGCATTG
>SLRW01000024.1 GCA_007130745.1 Gammaproteobacteria bacterium | reverse complement strand
GGTGACCCATGTCTGAATACGCGCTGATTCTGGTCGCCACCATACTGGTCAACAACTTCGTATTGGTGCAGTTTCTGGGCCTGTGCCCCTTCATGGGGGTCTCCCGCAGCCTGGAAACCGCCACCGGCATGGCCCTGGCAACCACCTTCGTGCTGACCCTGTCATCGGTCATGGGGTATCTGGTACACACGCTGGTGCTGGTGCCGCTGGAGCTGGAATACCTGCGTACCATCAGCTTCATTCTGGTGATTGCAGCCGTGGTGCAATTCACCGAGCTAATCGTGCGCCATACCAGCCCCCTGCTGCACCAGATTCTGGGCATTTTCCTGCCGCTGATTACCACCAACTGCGCGGTGCTGGGGGTGGCCCTGCTCAATGTGCAACAGGATCACAATTTCCTGCAGTCGGCGCTGTACGGCTTTGGCGCGGCGGCAGGTTTTTCCCTGGTGCTGGTCCTTTTCTCGGCCATGCGCGAACGTATTGCCGTGGCCGATGTGCCGGAACCATTTCGCGGCCCGGCCATCGCACTGATCACGGCGGGGCTGATGTCATTGGCTTTTATGGGGTTTACCGGTCTGGGCCGGCTGTGACAGCGCCGGGCCACTGACAGACAACAGGAGCACTTATGCTGGAAGCGGTGATTGCCCTGGGGCTGCTGGCCGCCCTGTTCGGCGCCGTGCTGGGCTTTGCCTCGGCGCGGCTGCAACCGCGTGAGGAGTCCCTGGTCGAGCAGATCAATGAACGCTTGCCCCAGACCCAGTGCGCCCAGTGCGGCTACCCCGGCTGTCGGCCCTATGCCGAGGCTATCGCCCGGGAGGAAACAGACATCAACCGCTGCCCGCCCGGCGGCGAGCATACCGTGCGCGCACTGGCCGATCTGCTGGACCGCGACCCGCGGCCGCTTGACCCGAGCTGTGGCAGCAGCACACCAGGCCAGGTGGCAAGTATCGACGAATCGCTGTGCATCGGCTGCGCCCGTTGCCTGGAAGCCTGCCCGGTAGATGCCATTGTGGGCGCCCACCAGTACATGCACACAGTCATCCGCGACGAATGCACCGGCTGCGAACTGTGCCTGGAACCCTGTCCGGTGGACTGCATCGACATGGTCTCCAACACCCTGGATCCGCGTACCCGGCTGACTGACATCGCCCGCCCGATTACTGCCACGGAGTCGGGCTGATGGCGGCAATCCAGAACGCACAATGGCGATTCCCGGGCGGCGTCCGCCTGCAGGGCCACAAGGCGATATCGACACAGCAACCCGTGCGCGAGTTGCCCCGCCCGCAGTCACTAACCCTGCCCCTGGAAAAAACCCGTGGCGAACCTGCCCGCCTGCTCGTCGAGGTTGGCGACCTGGTAGAGCGAGGGCAAATCATTGCCCGCCCGGAAGATGACACCGGCTTGCTCGTGCATGCCAGCCTGGCAGGCCGGATCACGGCGATTGAGCCGGTGTCCGGCGGCAACCCGCTGCTGGATCACCCCGTTAAATGCATCCGTATCGAACCGCTGGAAGATGATCCGGGGCGGGACGCAGACAACTCACCGGCTGACTGGCAGGCGCTGTCACCGCAAGCATTGCGCCGACAGATTCGCGAGGCCGGCATTGCCGGGCTGGGCGGGGCGGCATTCCCCACCCACATCAAACTGGCCGGACGGGCTGACCAGCCCATACACACCCTGATCATCAATGGCGCCGAATGCGAACCGTGGATTACCTGCGATCAGATATTGATGCAACATCACGCCGGGGACGTGATTACCGGAGCCCGCATCCTGGCGCGCGCTGCCGATGCGCGACGGATATTGCTGGCCGTCGAGGATCACCAGCAGGCCGTACTCAGCGCCCTGCAAGAGCAACTGGAAACTGAAGACCCGGAACTGCAGGCCGACTGTCCGCTGACACTGGTGCGGGTACCCACCATCTATCCCGAAGGCGGCGAAAAACAGCTCGTACAGATCCTCATCGGCGAAGAGGTGCCCTCGGGCCACCTGCCCATTGATATCGGGCTGCTCTGTCATAACACCGGCACTGCGGCAGCCGTGTACGACGCCGTCTGCCACAGTCGCCCCCTGATCTCACGCATTGTCACGGTGACGGGAGATAGCGTGGCCTACCCCGGCAATTTCCGGGTGCCGCTGGGCACTCCGGTGAGCGAGCTGATTGCCGCCGCCGGTGGCTACACCCCCGGCGCCCAACGTCTGATCATGGGCGGCCCCATGATGGGCGTGGCGCTGGCCTCCGACGCCGTGCCGGTGGTCAAGGGCACCGACTGCATCCTGGTCCTCGGCGACGGCCAGCTCGCCCGCGATGACGCCGCCATGCCCTGTATCCGCTGCGGCGAGTGCGTAGAGGCCTGTCCGGCCAGCCTGCTGCCCCAGCAACTTTTGTGGCATGCGCAGGCCGGCGACAGTGGCCAGCTGCGGACCCACGGCCTGTTTGACTGTATCGAATGCGGCTGTTGCGCCGTGGTCTGCCCCAGCCATATCCCCCTGGTCAAGCATT
>SLRW01000118.1 GCA_007130745.1 Gammaproteobacteria bacterium | reverse complement strand
AGTTTTTCCAGGGTGGCGGCGCCGATCTCCCGGCGCGGGGTGTTGATGATGCGCAGAAAGGCGCTGTTGTCGTCGGGATTGGCCAGCAGTTTGAGATAGGCCATCAGATCCCGGACTTCCGCCTTGTCGAAAAATGAGCGGCCGCCGCTGATGCGGTAGGGGATCTGGTTTTCGCGAAGTGCCTGCTCAAAAGCCCGGGCCTGGTGGTTACCGCGATAAAGGATGGCGAAATCACTGAAAGCGCTGCGGTGATGGAAGCGGTGCTGGACGACCTCCGAAGCAACCCGCCGGGCTTCTGCATCGGCATCGCGGCATTGCAGCACCCGGATCGGATCGCCCTCTCCCAGGGTGCTCCACAGACGTTTTTCGAACAGGTGAGGATTGCCGGAAATAAGCTGGTTGGCCGAGCGCAGGATGCGCGCACTGGAGCGATAGTTTTGCTCCAGCTTGATGACTTTCAGGTTCCGGTAGTCCTGGCTCAGTTGTCCGATGTTCTCGGGGCGAGCGCCACGCCAGGCATAGATGGACTGGTCGTCATCACCGACGACCGTGAACTGGGCCCTGGCGCCGGTCAGCAGGCGCAGCAATTCGTACTGGGCGCCGTTGGTGTCCTGGTATTCATCCACGAGCAGATAACGCAGCCGGTTTTGCCAGTATTCGCGTACTTCTGGGATGGTTTGCAGCAGCTCCACCGGGCGCACAATCAGATCGTCAAAGTCGAAAGCATTACAGGCTTTGAGATGTCGCTGGTATTCGCCGTAGAGCCTGGCCTGGCGCAGATGGATGTCGTCTTCGGCTTGTTCGGCGGCGGCCTCGGGTGGAACCAGTGCGGCCTTCCAGTCGCTGATCTGCCACTGTGTCCGTGCCAGTGCGGGGTCATCCAGGCCGCCTTCACGGCGGCTGATTTCGCGTAGCAACCCCAGGCTGTCGGTGGCATCAAAAATGGAAAATCCGCGGCGGTAATCAAGCCGTCCGTATTCGCGCTGCAACAGCCCCAGGCCGAGACTGTGGAAAGTGGATACCGTCAGTCCGCGCCCCTGGCGTGATCCGAGCAGGCTGCCGACGCGGCTTTTCATCTCGCGTGCGCTTTTGTTGGTGAAGGTCAGTGCGCAGATATTTCGGGGTGTATAACCGCACTCCCTGATCAACCAGGCAATCTTGCGCGTGATGACACGGGTCTTGCCGCTGCCGGCCCCGGCCAGCACCAGCAGCGGGCCGTCGATATAGGCCACGGCTTCACGCTGGGGCGAATTCAGTGCCTGGTTTATGGAAGTTGCCATCGGGCCTCTGTGATGCGGTGGGGCAAGGCGCGCTATTGTACGGGCAGTCTTCGGGTAGACCGCAAGTTTAGTGTGGCGGATGCTGGTCGACACGAGTGTGTTTGGGTACACTGCGCCGATCATACGGCACCGGGTTGCCGGAAACGCCGCCGGCCCTGCTTGCTGCGCTTTACGGCGGGGCCTGGCGGCGGGTAGAGTGGCCCGTTACGCGTGTCGGTGTTGCGCCCGGGTCAGGTGCGCTGGCGTTCACCAAGCAGAGAGAATCATGAAAAGACTCAGCCCGTTGCTGTTCATTGTCATGCTGGCTGCAGCCTGCCTTGTGCCCGGGCAGGCGCTGGCCCATACCTCCGGGCATATTGAAATCAACTCCACCAATATGTATCGCGGCCTGGATCTCAGCCAGGGTGTCGGGGTGCATGGCGGGATAGATTACGAGCACATCAGCGGCTTTCACCTCGGGCTCTCGGCGCTGAATATGCAGCAGGGTAACCGGGCCGCACTGCAGGCTGGTTACGGGACGCGAGCGCTGAACTGGGGTTATGATATCGGCGCGGTGTATTACACCTTTTCCGAGCATGGTGAATTCAGCGATGAGCGCCATATTGACTACACCGAGCTCTATGGTGTGCTTTCACTGGGGCCGATTAACCTGTCGGCCTGGTTTACGCCCGATATGCTCAACACCGATGAATCGGCCTGGTATCTGGAGGCTGACTACACCTGGCGCGGGCGCACCGGGATTGGTTTCGAGCTCAATCTCGGCGTAGCCGCCGGGGATTATTATGATCTGGCCAAGGATGAGCGCCCGGATGGGCTGTTTTATGCCGGGCAGGAAGGCGCTCGGGTGACCAGCAGCTATTTCACCTGGGGTGCGGCACTGACCCGTACTACCCGTGAGTTCACCTGGTCGATGGGTGTGGAGGGCACCGATCGAGGCAGTGTGGGCGATCTGGATGGAGAAAACGCCAGTGATCGCGTCAAGTGGGTGCTGGGGCTGGAGCGCCGCTTCGATTTTTAGGATTTATTTCTCATCCCGCAGGTCCGCTGAGACGTAACGAATTAATCGGCGTTTCCCTGGGGCAACGCTGATCTATTCCTGCTTCCAGGCCTTTCCCGGACAAAAAAATCCCCGGTGCCTGCGGCAGCCGGGGTTGCGTTGGCCATAATGGCTGGAGGTGTTCTGCTCCCTGAATGCAGCCCCCGCTGACGTTCGCTTCCGTTCGGCTTCCTGCCCACAGGTAATGCCTTTTGGGGCTTCCCT
>SLRW01000025.1 GCA_007130745.1 Gammaproteobacteria bacterium | reverse complement strand
TGGATTTCGGTATCGCCCGGGTGATGTCCAAGGCCGAGCGCAGCCGGCATGGCCGGGCCAAGGGCACCACCTATTACATGGCCCCCGAGCAGTTCAATTTCACCGCCAATATAGACGGACGGGTGGATCAGTATGGCCTGGGGGTCTTGCTGCACGAGGCGCTGACACTCAGGTCCCCGGCGCGCAAGCTCAAACCCCTGCGCGAGGTGCGCAAGGATGTTTCGCGGGGCTTTGCGGCGGCAGTGGATCGCGCCGTGGCGGCCGATCCCGATAAGCGCCATGAAAACATGAGTGAACTTGTGAACGCCCTGTCCGGCCGGCGTCCCTTCGCTTTTGCCGATCTGCTGCCCAGTCGCACGGTGGCGCTGGTGGGAATGATTATTCTGCTTGTTGGCGTGGTGGGCACTTTTGCAACCAATATGGCGATTGACGCCGTGCGTGACGCCGCCGCGCCCATGAGTGCGGAGGAATTACGGGCCCTGCGCACCGAGGCCCAGCGGCTGGGCAGTCATGTGGGACGGATGGCCCAGCGGCTGGAGGAATCAAGATCGCAGCTGGTGGTTCGCTTGCGCGAGGCCGAGCGCGATGGCAGCGGAGAGTTGCCCGTGCTGGAGCGATGGGTAGAAGCTGCGGATACGCACTTGTTTGGTGACGGACTCGAAGCCGAATTGCAGGCCAGGCGTGCGCGGGCCAGTGAGCATATGGCGAATGAGGAGTTTGAAGAGGCGGTCGCCTTGCTGGAGGAAGTGCGTGACGGCTATCAGAATCTGCGCACCGAGTTCCGGGCGGCGGAAAACCTGTGGCGGCTGGAGTTGCTTAACGAGTCGGCACGGGCGGACTGGGAAGTCATGATCGCCGGTATTCCCGAAGGGTATGAGATGCAAACGCCACGCCAGGTTACCGAAGCCAGGGGGCATGAGCAGGCGGCGGAACAGTCCGAGACCCGCGGCCGGATTGCCGAGGCTGCCGAACACCTGAGTCAAAGTGAGCAGGCCTGGCGCTCGGCGATAGTGGCTGCCGGAGACCGGGTGGCTGAAATCGAGCGTGAGCTTGCCGAGGCCCGCCGTCAGGCGGAACAGGAAGCCCGGGAGGCTGAAGAAGAGGCTCGTCGTCAGGCCGAGGCCGCGGCTCAACAGCGTGCTGAGCAGGCTCGTCAGCGCTTGCAGGACGAGAGCCAGCGACGGTTGGATCAGTTGCTGGCCGGCAACGCCATGGTGGATATTCCGGCCGGCAGTTTCCGCATGGGGGATCTGGCCGGCAGTGGCGAGGCCAACCAGGGACCTGTGCGTAGCGTGCGGGTGCCGGCGTTCGGTATGAGCCGTTACGCGGTGACCTTCGATCAGTACGAGCTTTTTGTTGAAGCCACCGGCCGGAATGTCCCCGACGACCAGGGCTGGGGCCGCGGGTCACGTCCGGTGATTAATATCAGCTGGCATGATGCGCAGGCCTATGCGGACTGGCTCAGTGAACAGACCGGGATGACTTTTCGTCTGCCCAGTGAGGCAGAGTGGGAATACGCTGCACGCGCCGGCACCGAGACCGAGTATCCCTGGGGCGACAGCATTGGCAGCGGCAATGCCAATTGTCTTGAGTGTGGCGCCCAGTGGGCCGGGCGTGGAGTGAGCAGCCCGGCGGGCAGTTTCGCGGCCAATGCTTTTGGCTTGCATGACATGCATGGCAATGTCTGGGAATGGACGCAGGACTGCTGGAATGACTCCTACGACGGGGCGCCCACTAATGGCAGTGCCTGGGAGTCGGGAGAGTGCGAGCGTCGGGTATTGCGGGGTGGCTCCTGGGATTTCAGCCCGCGCTGGCTGCGTTCGGCGGCGCGCAATCGCTATAACGCCAACAGCAGCATGGAAGGTATAGGCTTCCGCCTGGTGCAGGAGCGTTGACGGCTGACTGAGCCTTCTCGCGCCGGGTCGGCATTCTGATACCCGGTGCGCTCGTGTTAGGCTTGCGTCACCTGGACAGGCTGCCGTGTGCATAAGCTATGCAGCGGCCGGATTTATTTTGACAAGACATTTCAAGGAGGCAAGTAATGGCTTTTGAACTTCCCAATCTCCCGTATTCCTATACGGCGCTGGCTGACAAGGGTATGTGCCAGGAGACCCTGGAGCTGCACCACGGCAAGCATCACAACACCTATGTGACCACGCTTAACGGCTTTGTGGAGAAGGACAGCAGCCTGCAGGGCAAGTCGCTGGAAGAGCTGGTGAAGCTATCCTACGGGCGGGATGACCTGCAGAAGGTGTTCAATAACGCCGGCCAGCACTGGAATCACATCCTGTTCTGGGAAAACCTCTCGCCCGGTGGTGGTGGTATTCCCGGCAAGCTGGAAGCCAAAATCAAGGCAGACCTCGGTTCGGTGGAGCAATTCAAGGAACAGTTCAAGGCTGCGGCCCTGGGCCAGTTTGGTTCCGGCTGGGCCTGGCTGGTGCTGGGTGGCGATGGCAAGCTCAAGGTGACCAATTCACCCAATGCGGTTAATCCGCTGGCCACCGGCGAAGGCACGGTATTGCTGGGCCTGGATGTGTGGGAACACAGCTATTATCTGGATTTCCGCAATCGTCGTCCGGATTATGTGACCAACTTCCTGGATAACCTGGCCAACTACGAATACGCCGAAGAGCAGCTCAACAAGGCGTAATTTGAAGAGTGCCTGCAGTAATAAAGAACGGGCCTTCGGGCCCGTTTTTTATTACTGCGTCTGAAGTCTGAGGTCTTAAGTCTTAAGACGTTTTAAGACCTCAGACTTCAGCCTTTGTCCTTTAGCGTTGAAAAGCGACGACGTGCTCGGCTTCGATGCGCACGCCCACCTGCTCGCCGAGCTGGTGGTTCATGTGGCTGGGGAACAGGGTGAGCAGTTCGCAGCCGTTGCCCAGGCGCACCCGGTACATGATCTCGGCGCCCTTGAAAGCCTTGTGGGTGACGGTGCCACGCAGCGCGCTGTCGGGGTCGGGAACCACGTCGTCGGGCCGGAGCAACACGTCGACTTCGGAGCCAAGCGGCCAGACAAAGGCGCGGTTGCCGCGAATCATGCCGGCGTCGGTTTCGATGGTGTCTTTTTCATGCAGGCGTCCGCGCAGCAATCGCCCCTGCCCGATGAAATCGGCCACAAAGCGGTCAGCCGGTTCGTGATAGATGGTGTAGGGCGTGTCCCATTGCAGGATATGGCCGTCGCGCATAACCCCGACCTGGTCCCCCATGGCAAAGGCTTCGCTTTGGTCGTGGGTGACCATGAGCGCGCTGATGCCCTGATCCTTGAGGATGTCGCGCACCTCGGTGCCGAGGCGCTCGCGCAGCTCTACATCCAGGCTGGACAGGGGCTCATCCAGCAGGATGCAGTCGGGGCGGGGCGCCAGCGCGCGGGCCAGGGCGACCCGCTGTTGCTGGCCGCCGGAAAGCTCATGCGGGTAGCGTTGGTCGAAGCCATCCAGCCCCACCACCTGGAGCATTTGCCGGGCGATGCGGTGGCGCTCGGCCCGCGCCTTGCCGCGCAGGCCGAAGGTGACATTGTCGAGCACGGGCATATGCGGAAACAGGGCATAGTCCTGGAACACCATGCCCACGCGACGCTTTTCCGGGGGCAGGCTCATGCCGGGGCGTGAGACGGTCTTGCCGCGCAGGCGGATTTCGCCGTGGCTGACGGGGATAAAGCCGGCGATGGCCTTGAGCACGGTGGTCTTGCCGCAGCCGCTCGGACCCAGCAGGCAGGCGATGGTATTCTCGCGCACCCGCAAACTCAGATCGCGTATGACGGCTTCGCCGTCATAGCGGCATTCGAGCTGATCAATTTCAAGGATGTGTTCCATGGCGTGGGTATTCTACCAGCCCCGCGCGTTCGCGCGGGGCGTTGTAAGCTGGAAGGCTGGAAGGTTGCAGGACTGTTTGTGCCGCGCGGAGCGCGGCCGCATACAACATTCCCGCTTTCCCACCTTCCCGCCTCCCGCGCATCAGCGCGGGATAAGAAATTCAAGCAGAGCCTTCTGGGCGTGGAGGCGGTTTTCGGCCTCGTCCCAGACCACGCTTTGCGGGCCGTCGATGACCTCGGCGCTGACTTCTTCGCCGCGGTGGGCGGGCAGGCAGTGCATGAAAAGCGCGTCCGGGGCGGCCTGGTTCATCAGGGTCTGGTCCACCTGGTAGCCGGCAAAGTCTTTAAGCCGGCGGGCGTTTTCGTCTTCCTGGCCCATGCTGGTCCAGACATCGGTGACCACCAGGTCGGCCCCGGTCACAGCCTCCGCCGGTGCCCGCAGCACTGATACTTCAGCGCCGGCAGCTTCAATCACCCCGGGGTCGGGTTCGTAACCCGCCGGGGTGGCGATGCGCAGGCTGAAGCCCAGCCGCGCGGCAGCGTTGATGTAGGAATGGCAGACATTGTTGCCATCGCCGATCCAGGCCACTGTGCGGCCTTCAATGGGGCCGCGGTGTTCCAGCCAGGTTTGCATGTCGGCCAGCAACTGGCAGGGATGGAAGCGATCCGTCAGCGCGTTGATCACCGGCACGGCGGAATGTTCAGCAAAAATTTCCACGGTGCGGTGTTCATGTGCGCGGATCATGATGGCGTCGACCATGGACGAGAGCACCCGGGCGGTATCCGCCACCGGTTCGCCGCGGCCCAGTTGGGTATCACGCGGGGAGAGAAACAGGGCGCTGCCGCCGAGCTGGGCCATGCCGGCTTCGAAAGACACCCGGGTGCGGGTGGAGGCCTTCTCGAAGAGCATGCCCAGGGTTTTCTGCGGCAACAGCACATGGGCTTCGCCCTGCCGGCGCATGCGCCTGAATTCGCCGGCGCGCTGAAGCAGGCCGACAAGCTCGGGCGTGGTGAAATCCAGTAATGACAGACAATGGCGGATCGGGCTCATGCCTGTTCCTCCGCGTGGGTGTGATGCCAGGCGCGCAATGCCGCATCCAGGCGCTCGATAATCTGTTCGGCCTCGCTGTCGCTCAGCGTCAGTGGGGGCAGCAGGCGAATGACCTGGCCGGCGGTAACGTTGATCAACAGCCCTTCATTGAAGGCGTGGGCAACCATGTCGGCGCAGGGCCGGGTCATTTCCACTGCCAGCATCAGGCCGCGGCCCCGAACCCCGGCTACCCCGGCGGGGTGGTCGGCCAGCCGCGCGCACAGGCCGTCGCGCAACTGCTTGCCGAGCCGGCCCGCGCGGGTGATGAGGTGCTCGCGCTCAATCGCGTCCAGTACGGCGAGACTGGCGGCGCAGGCCAGCGGGTTGCCGCCAAAGGTGGAGCCATGCGTACCCGGGCCGAGTACTTCGGCGGCCTCGCCGCGTGCCAGACAGGCGCCAATGGGTACGCCGTTGCCCAGTGCCTTGGCCAGGCTGACCACGTCGGGGCGAATGCCGTCATGTTCGCTTGCCAGCCAGTAGCCGGTGCGGCCCACGCCGGTCTGGATCTCGTCGCAGAGCATCAACCAGCCCCGGCGATCACAAAGTTCGCGGATGGCGCGCAAATAGCCGTCATCGGGAATGCGTACGCCGCCTTCACCCTGGATGGGTTCCACCAGCACGGCGACGATGTCCGGCTCATCGCTCAGCGCCTCAATGGCGGTGATATCATTAAAAGGCACCCGCACGAAGCCCTCGACCAGGGGTTCGAAACCCTCGCGCGCCTTGGCGCTGCCGGTGGCGCTGAGGGTCATCAGGGTGCGGCCGTGAAAGGCTTCCTCCATGACCACGATGCGCGGGCGGCTGATGCCGCGACGGTGCCCGTGCAGGCGCGCCAGTTTGAGCGCGGCCTCGTTGGCCTCGGCGCCGGAGTTGGCGAAGAACACCTTGTCCATGCCGCTGAGCCGGCACAGACTTTCACCCAGGGCTTCCTGCGCCGGAATGCGGTAGAGGTTGGAGGTATGCACCAGGGTGCGCGCCTGGTTGGCCACAGCTTCGGCCACGGCGGGGTGGGCATGACCGAGCGCACACACGGCGATACCGCCCAGCGCATCCAGATACTGCCGGCCCTGATCGTCTTCGAGCCAGGTGCCTTCGCCCCGCACGAAGCTCACTGGCTGTCTGGCGTAAGTTGCCATGAGATTATCCGCCATGGATTGCCTTTTGCTGTCCTGAAACGGCGCGGGCCGGGACTTGGTCCCGGCCCGCCAAAAATCCAGACAGATAAAAATAGGCCACCGCAGGCGGGAATGCAATCCCTGGCTAGACTGTGCGTGAGTAAAGCACGGGCGCGGGCTGCTGGTGCAGATAGCGGTCAAAGACCATGGCGATATTACGCAGCAACAGCCGGCCGAGCGGCCGGATGCGGATGCCGCGCGGTCCGCGCAGGAGCAGACAGTCGTCCTCCAGCGGCGCCAGGGCAAGCAGTTCCCGGGCGAAATAGCGCTGGAATTTAATTTCGAAACGCCGTTCGATGTCGTCGAAGTCCAGCCAGGTGCGGCACATCAGTTGTTCTATCACTGTCCGGCGCAGGATGTCGTCGAAATCCGACTGGTGCCCGCGCACCACGGGGAGCTGGCCGGCATCCAGCGCGCGGTAGTAACCGCGCAGCCAGGCGGCATTCTGGCTGTAGTGGTTGTCGATCATGCTGATGGCGGACATGCCGGTGCCAATCAGGTCGCAGTCGCCATGGGTGGAATAGCCCTGGAAGTTGCGTTGCAGGGTGCCGTCCATCATGGCGCGGGCCAGGTTGCTGTCGGGCAGGGCGAAATGGTCCATGCCAATAGCCAGATAGCCAGCTTCGGTGAGTCGATTGAAGCTGTGTTCAAGGATGGCCAGTTTTTCGGCCGGAGCAGGCAGGGTGTGGCGCGCAATCATGCGCTGTGCCTTGACCCGTTGTGGCAGGTGGGCGTAGTTGTATATCGACAGCCGGTCGGGCCGAATGGCCAGCACCTGCTCGAGGGTGCGGTTGAAGCTGTCTACGGATTGATACGGCAGGCCGTAAATCAGGTCCAGGCTGAGCGAGCTCATGCCGGCGGCGCGGCCCTGTTCGATGACCTGCAATACCTGTGCCGCCGGCTGGGTGCGATTGATAGCCGATTGCACCAGCGGGTCAAAGTCCTGCACCCCCAGGCTCATACGATTGAAACCCAGATCACCCAGTATCGCCATGGTTTCATTGCCCACCGTGCGCGGATCAATTTCCACCGAGAATTCGCGGTCTTCGCTCGTGGCCAGGCTGAAGGCTTGCTGGATGCCCTGCATCAGGCGCCAGAGTTGCTGGTCGTCCAGGTAGGTGGGGGTGCCGCCACCCAGATGGAGCTGACGCAGCTTGCGGTCCTTGTCAAACAAGGCGCCCTGCATCTCGATCTCCCGCAGCAGGTAGTGCAGGTAGATTTCGGCTTTTTCCGTGTGGCGGGTGATGATTTTGGTGCAGGCGCAGTAGTAGCACAGGCTGTGGCAGAACGGGATGTGCGCGTACAGCGACAGCGGTCGGGGCAGCGGATCGCCATTGCTGTTGCGGGCGGCCATGGCATGATCACCGGCGTCGTAAGCATCACTGAAATGCGGCGCAGTGGGGTAGGATGTGTAGCGCGGCCCGGCGACGTCGTATTTCTCGTATAGCGGCCGGCTGAATTCAGCCTGTGTCATGACAGCTGTCCTGCAACGGGATTAATTGCATGCGCACAGACTAGCGTGTTGGCGGGAATCGGCCATGATCCAGGTCAACCCCGACGCCTGCTGGCTCAGGAGAACTCATGGACGCCATAGAATTAAGCCTGTTTGCCAGTCGCATGGAGGCGGTGTGTGAGGAAATGGGGGCCGTGCTGCAGCGCGCGGCGCTCTCGCCCAATATCCGTGATCGGCTGGATTTTTCCTGTGCGGTATTTGATGCCGAAGGCGCGCTGTGCGCCCAGGCGGCGCATATCCCCGTACATCTGGGCAGCATGGCTTATGCCATGGGCGATATTGTGGGCGCGCGCGATTGGCGCGAGGGTGATGTGCTTATTCTCAACGACCCTTTTCTGGGCGGCACTCATCTGCCCGATGTCACCCTGGTCTCGCCGGTGTTTGTGGCAGGTCACTGTACGGGTTTTGTGGCCAACCGGGCCCATCATGCGGATATCGGATGTGAGTCGCCCGGCTCCATGCCGGTATCGCGGCGACTGGAGGAAGAGGGGCTGGTGATTGCGCCTACGCTGGTGGTGGATGCCGGTGAGCCTGTTAGCGAAACCTTCGAGGGAATTATTGGCGCCACCCGTTCGCCACACCAGAGTCGTGGTGATTTCGCCGCCCAGTTAAGCGCCAATCGTGTGGGGGTGCAACGCCTGGCAGAGTTGGTGTCACGCATGGGGGCAGGGCAATACGAGGACGGCCTCACTGCGCTCAATGGCTATGCCCGTCGCCTGGCAGGCGACACCCTGGCGGGGATTCCCGATGGAGATTACAGTTTCACCGACTGGCTGGATGATGACGGCGCGGGTAACCGTGACTTGCCGGTGCGGGTGCGTATTCGCAGCCGGGGCGCCCACGTGACAGTGGATTTTGAAGGCAGCGCGGCCCAGACCGAAGGCAATGTGAACTGCCCGCTGTCGGTGACGGCTGCGGCGGTGATTTATGTTTTCCGCTGCCTGATGCCGGATACCACGCCGGCCTGCGCCGGCAGTTTTGCGGATATCGAATTACAGGTGCCCGAAGGCTGTATGCTCAATGCCCGCCGGCCTGCGGCGGTAGCTGCCGGCAATGTGGAAACCAGCGGCCGGGTAGTGGATGCGGTGATGGGGGCGCTGGCCCGGGCATTGCCCGATCAATTGGCCGCCGCCAGTCACGGCAGCATGAATAACCTCGCCATGGGTGCGCTGGAAGCGCCGCTGTGGGATTACTACGAGACCATGGGCGGTGGCATGGGTGCCGGTGCTGAGGGCGGCGGGCTGGATGCGGTGCAAACGCACATGACCAATACGCTGAATACCCCGGTGGAAGTGCTGGAGATGAACTTCCCGCTGCGCGTGCATCGCTATTGTATACGCCGTGGCAGCGGCGGCCAGGGCCTCCGCCGCGGCGGCGACGGTATTGTGCGCGAGCTGGAGTTCCTGCGCGAGACCAGTGTCACCCTGCTCACCGAGCGCCGCCGCCACGCCCCCTGGGGGCTGGCCGGCGGTGCTGATGGCACACGCGGCGAAAACCACCTCGATGGCAAGGTTTTGCCGCCCAAGATTCAGCTCCGCGCACAGCCGGGCCAACGACTCACCATCGCTTCGGCCGGCGGCGGAGGATGGAAACCCGCGCAATAAGCGCGGGTCGTAGTAAGCGTGAAAGCGCGAAAGTCTAAAGACTTGCAACCTTCCCGCTTTCCCGCCTACAACACCCCGCGAAGCGGGGAGATTGCGTTACAATGCGCACTGAGTTTTCGTTTACCCCGAATTGCAGGAGCAAACCCCCATGAGTGAAGTGGTTGAACGTATTGAACAGCAGATCAACAGCCATCCGGTGGTGTTGTTCATGAAGGGTACGCCGGATTTCCCCATGTGTGGCTTTTCCGGGCAGGTGTGCCAGGCGCTGAAAAACTGCGGAGTGGAGTTTGGTTTCGTGAATATCCTGGAAGATCAGGAAGTGCGCGAGGAGCTCAAGGCCTATTCCAACTGGCCCACCTATCCGCAGCTTTACGTCAAGGGTGAGTTGGTCGGCGGCTGCGATATCATTGTGCAGATGTACGAATCCGGCGAGCTCAAGCCGATGCTGGAGCAGGCCGCGGCCTGAGGCGCGACGATTTAATCAGCGTTTCCTTAACTGACAGCCGGGGGTGGGCCTATGGCCTGCCAGTGGTTGACGATAGTGCAGAACAGCTCGGCGGTGCATTCAGCGTCGTAGACTGCGCTGTGCGCCTCGTCCAGATTGAAGTCCAGCCCGGCGGCGGCCACCGCACGCGCGAGTACGGTCTGGCCAAAGGCCAGGCCGCCGAGAGTAGCGGTATCAAAGCAGCTGAAGGGATGAAAAGGGTTGCGCTTGATGCCGGCACGGGTCACCGCCGCGTTGATAAAGCCCAGATCAAAATGGGCATTGTGGCCCACCAGTACGGCGCGCTGGCAGTCACTCTCGCGTACCTCACGGCGCACCTCACGGAAGACCCGACGCAGAGCTTCGTCCTCCGGCAGAGCCGGACGTAGCGGGTGGTAGGGATCAATGCCGTTGACCGCCAGCGCCGCCGGCTCGATGTTTGCGCCCTTGAAAGGCTCTACATGGCAGCTATAGGTGGCTTTGCGGTAGAGCCTGCCCTGCTCGTCCATGGCCAGAATCACCGCGCCGATTTCCAGCAGAGCGTCTGTACGGTTGTTGAAACCGCCGGTTTCCACGTCCACCACCACGGGCAAAAAGCCGCGAAAGCGGGTAGCCATGACCTTGAACTCGGGGGGGATACGCACCTCTGACATGCGCGCAGCATA
>SLRW01000019.1 GCA_007130745.1 Gammaproteobacteria bacterium | reverse complement strand
GCTCGAATTGCGGTTCCAGCGCGTTGATCTTGTCTACTACTCGCCACATGCGTTTGAGCACACGGCGGTTACGACTACCCATTATTCTGGTGATCAGATTTGCAATCATTGGTCCTGCTTGTCCCGTCCGTGTGTCCCGGTGTTGCCCACCCTGATGATAACCGCCGTTGTGCCACGGCTTCTCGACCGGCAACTATAATGGCCCCGGCACCAATTACAAAGTATTCGCACCCGCCAGGGAGACGCTGATTAATCGCAACTGTAAAAGGCGATTATCTCAGCCAGCCAAACGACAGGGGGCGTGACCCGAAGCGGGCACGCCCCCGAAGCTTGCTGACCCCGCTTTCGCGCCCGCATGACAGGCGCAATCGCGATTTCACCGACCGGATTTAACGAAGTCCATGGGATCCACGGCACGGCCGTTATGCAACACCTCGAAATGCAGATGCGGCCCCGTAGCGCGGCCCGTTTGCCCCACATCGGCAATCACATCACCCCGGCGCACTGTATCGCCCACTTCGACGTGGTTTACGTCATTATGGGCATAGCGGGTGCGGTAACCATTGCCATGGTTGATTTCCACCATATACCCGTAACCATGCCGATCGCCCGACCAGGTCACCACCCCGTCGGCCACCGACTTGATCGGGGTACCGGTGCGGGCGGCAAAATCGGTGCCGAAATGCCGGGTGCGCCGACCGGTAAACGGATCCGTGCGCACACCGTAACCGGAAGAAATCCAGCCGCTGGTCACCGGTCGCCCCGCCGGCACCACCTGATCCTGCAGACTGCTGCTGCGCATCAGGTCTTCGAGCACCACCAACTGACGATCCCGGTAGTCAATACGGTTGGCCAGCTGTTCCAGGGCTTCGGAAAACCCCGCCGAATACTGGCCAAAATCATCTTCACCCCCGGTCGGGCCACCCAGTGCCGGCCGCCGGGCAAAATCAAACTCGCCTTCTTCCAGCTCGGCCATACTGGCCAGACGCTCTCCCAGAGCCTCCAGCCTCACCACCTGGGCCTGTAACTGACCCAGGCGTACAGACAGAGCCTGGATATTTTCCTCCGCCTCACGCGTCGCCTGACGAATTTCCTCTTCCTGATCGGCCAGCCGGGCCTGCCAGCCGCGCACCTGGGCGTCGGGACTGGCCGCACCATGCGTCACGGCGTACTGATATCCGGCGCCAAAAAGCCCGCCCAGCGTCAGCACCACCAGCAGTACCACAGGCAGCGCAATCACGGGCTGGCCGAGGCTGATCTGGTGCAGGTGACCGCGTCGCCTGGTAAACAGGATAATATTCATTATATGCTGACCTCGATATGACGGCTGCCTTGCAACAGGCCTGAAACCGACATCCTGTCAGAGCACTCCACATCCTATGAGACCACGAGACCCCATGCCCCTGTCAAGCCTGATGCGTCGCTCAGGCCCGCTGGATCAGGTGTTTCAGCACAGCCGGGAACTCGAAACACTCAACCGTCGCCTGCGGGATTTGCTGCCTGACGAGCTGGCCGGGCATTGTGCAGTAGGCCGTTGCGACAGCGGCGGACTGTCACTGGTGACTGATACCCCGGCTCGTGCCGCACGGCTGCGTTATATGAGCCGCACCATCCTGGAAGGGATGCCGGAGCTGGTCAAGCCGGCGCGCGGCAAAATCAGGGTATCCGTAGCACCAATTCAGCCACTCGCAACCCCCGCACCGATCAAACGCCATTTGTCCACGGCTGCGGCGACACAACTACGCAGCCTGGCAGATACGGTAGATGACAGTGAACTTGCCGCCAGCCTGCGCCGGCTGGCGTCCAGAGGCGGGAACTGAGCGCGCGCCGTCGAGGCCGGCGCGCCGCTCAGACTGTAAGCGGATTCAGAAAAGACACCGGAGCCTTGTCGGCGTCCTCAAATGTCACCTCTTCCCAGGCTTGCTGGTCGGCCATCAGGGCGCGCACCAGACGATTATTCAGATCGTGACCCGAGCGATAACCGGTAAAACGGCCAATCAGGCTGTTGCCCATCAGGTAGAGATCGCCAATGGCGTCGAGGATCTTGTGCTTGACGAATTCATCCTCATAGCGCAGCCCGTCTTCGTTCAGTACCCGGTAGTCATCCACCACGATGGCATTGTCCATGCTGCCGCCCAGCGCCAGATTGTTGTTGCGCAGCATCTCGATTTCACGCATGAAACCGAAAGTCCGCGCGCGACTGACTTCCCGCACGAATGAAGTAGTGGAGAAATCCACGCTGGCGCTGTGACTGTGGTTGCGAAATACCGGGTGGTCAAACTCGATCGTAAAATCCACCTGGAAGCCGTCATGGGGATCAAAGCGCGCCAATTTACCTTCATCTTCCACCACCACCGGACGCTTGATGCGAATAAAGCGCTTGGCGGCATCCAGCTCCTCTATACCGGCGGACTGAATCAGGAACACAAAAGGACCGGCACTGCCGTCCATGATTGGCACTTCCGGCGCACTCAGCTCGACCACAGCATTATCGATACCCAGACCGGCCATCGCTGACAGCAGATGCTCCACCGTGGCTACCCGCACGGGTCCATCGCAGAGCGCCGTACACAGGCGGGTATCACACACCTTGTCAGCTCGCGCGACAACCTCGTTGGCAGGGCCGTCTATATCCGTACGGCGAAAAACGATACCGTGATCGGCCGGCGCCGGACGCAGGGTCATGTAGACCTTTTCGCCCGAGTGCAGACCAATACCGGTTGCCCGGATCATGTTTTTCAGAGTCCGTTGACGCAACATACCTGTAGTTACCCTGGGTTTGGCCCGGGACGCGGATGACCGGCTACGGCCGGCGGTCCCGGCTGATCGGGGGCTAGCCTGAGACATGGCAGGACAAGCCGTTTCCGGCACCAGCGCGGGTGAAGCATTTCACCCCCACCGTGTTCCGGCAAACGGCCAGCTCCCTGTGCAGGTCGGGCTCGCCATAATGGGCGACATTGTAACTGTTTTTCATCACGCGCGCACCTCCCGGACGTCTGCCCCTCAGTCTGCCTGACGACGCAAAAATGCAGGCACATCAAGGTATTCCATATCAGCGTCGCTGCCTGCATTGACATCGCTGCCCTGTGCCCGCTTTTTGCGGATCACCGTGGGCCGATCCAGCTGGGCATAATCCACTTCACCCTCGCTGGTACGCTGCACCGGGCGTACCGGCTTCTCGGCCATGCGGGCAAGCGAGTTCTCCAGCCCCGTGGCGACCACAGTCACCCGCAATTCACCGGTAATCTCGGGGTCGATCACTGTCCCCACAACCACCGTGGCATCATCCGAGGCCACCGCCTTGACGCAGCTGCCGACCTCTTCGAATTCACCAATGGACAGGTCCATACCAGCCGTGACATTGACCAGAATGCCGCGCGCGCCGGCCAGGTTGAACTCCTCCAGCAAGGGACTGGAAAGCGCAGCATCTGCCGCAGTACGGGCGCGATTCTCGCCCGAAGCCGTGCCCGCACCCATCATGGCCATGCCCATCTCTGACATCACCGTGCGTACGTCGGCAAAGTCCACGTTGATAAGCCCAGGCCGGGTGATCAACTCGGCAATCCCGGACACCGCATTCAGCAAGACCTCATCGGCAGACTTGAAGGCGTCCAGCAGACCGGCATCCTTGCCCAGCACGGTGAGCAGCTTCTCATTGGGAATGGTAATCAGCGAGTCCACGTGCTGGGCCAGACTGCGAATCCCCTCCTTGGCAATGTGCATACGCTTATTGCCCTCGAACGGGAAGGGCTTGGTGACTACCGCCACCACCAGGATGCCCATTTCGCGGGCCAGCTCAGCCACTACCGGTGCCGCACCAGTGCCTGTGCCACCGCCCATGCCAGCAGTCACAAACAGCATGTCGGTGCCCTCGATCAGCTCCTGGATCCGCTCCCGGTCCTCCAGCGCCGCCTGGCGTCCGACCTCCGGGTCCGCCCCGGCGCCAAGCCCTTTGGTGATACCGCAACCCAGCTGCAGCACAGTTCCGGCCGTGCTGTTTTTCAACGCCTGGGCATCGGTGTTGGCGTAGATAAACTCCACACCTTCCACACCCGCGGTAGACATATTCTGGACAGCGTTGCCGCCACCACCGCCAACGCCGATCACCTTGATCACAGCGTTCTGACTATATGCATCCATCAGTTCAAACATGATTCCGCCCTCCTCTTGAATTCGGGCCTTGCACAAAAGTTTCAGAAATTCCCTTCAAACCAGGTCTTCATCCGTTGCCACAAACCATCAAGCGTCCATCCGGCGCTCGCCCTGTGCTGGTTAACCAGCATGTTTTCCCTGCCCAGCAGCAGCAGTCCCACGCCCGTGGCGCACATGGGATTACTGACCACATCGGACAGGCCCGTCACGTACTGGGGTATACCCAGCCTCACCGGCATGTGAAACACTTCCTCCGCCAGATCCACCGCGCCTTCCATGCGCGATGTGCCACCGGTAATCACAATGCCGGCGGCAATCTGCTCCTCGAAGCCGCTGCGTCGCAGCTCGGCCTGTACCAGGTTGAACAATTCCTCGTAACGCGGCTCCACCACTTCGGCCAGAGTCTGGCGGGCCAGCCTGCGTGCAGGACGATCCCCCACACTGGGCACGTCAATGCTTTCCTCGGTGCTGGCCAACTGCGACAGGGCACAGGCGTATTTCAGCTTGATCTCTTCGGCATGGTGGGTAGGTGTACGCAGGGCCACCGCAATATCGTTGGTGACCTGATCGCCGGCGATGGGAATCACCGCGGTATGGCGAATGGCGCCGTCGGTAAACACGGCCATATCGGTGGTCCCGCCCCCGATATCCACCAGGCACACACCCAGGTCGCGTTCATCCTGAGTCAGTACCGCGTGGCTGGAGGCAAGTTGCTCCAGCACCACATCATCTACCTCCAGCCCACAGCGGTTAACGCACTTGACGATGTTCTGCACTGCCGACAGGGCGCCGGTCACCATGTGCACCTTGGCTTCCAGGCGCACCCCGGACATACCGATGGGCTCACGTACCCCATCCTGGCGGTCGATGATGAATTCCTGCGGCAGGATATGCAGGATCTTCTGGTCCGCGGGGATCGCCACTGCGCGGGCAGCATCAATGACCCGCTCCACATCACCCTGCATGACCTCCTTGTCGCTGATGGAGGCGATGCCGTGGGAGTTGAGACTCTTGATATGGCTGCCGGCAATGCCCGCATACACCGAGTGGATCTCGCAGCCGGCCATCAGCTCCGCTTCTTCCACGGCCCGCTGTATGGACTGCACGGTGGATTCAATGTTGACCACCACGCCCTTTTTCATGCCGCGCGAAGGATGCGAACCCACACCGATGATTTCAACCGTATCGTCATCAGTGATTTCCGCGACGATGGCCATCACCTTGGAGGTCCCGATATCCAGACCTACAATCAGATTCTGTTCCGGCTTCCTCGTCATTTGCTCTTATCCCCCTTCAGCGTCGCGTTCACGTTCCGCGACTGCAAAACCGTTGGTGTAGCGCAAATCCACATAGCGCACCCGATCCACACGATTGGCGATCTCCGGCCAGCCATAACGCAGGAAACGCTCGCTCTGGACCAGTGGATCCGCCGTGCCCAGCCGCACCTCCACACCCTGCACCAACGCCATGCGCCAGCTGCCCCGACGATCAACCAGTAACTGTGCGGCCTGCAATTCGCGCATTGCCAACCTCGGCTGCAGCTCACGCCAGACCGCGAGTATCTCGGCCGAGCGCGCCGGCGGACCATTGAGCAGCGGCAAATCGACCTGCGCCGATGCATCGGGCACTACAAACAGCTCCCCTCGCTCATTGACCAGCGCGGTTTCACCCCAGCGCGCCACAGCACGATGCTCTTCAAGCGTCACCCGGATACCATCAGGCCAGACCCGCCGCAGGCTCACTTCATCCACCCACGGCAGCATCGACAACTCACGTTCCAGACGCGCCAAATCCAGCGCCATCACCCGTTCGCCCTGCCACGGGCGCAGCACTTCAGCTACCGCTGATTCGCTGATGTGTTCAAAGGGTGCCTCTACCTGCACCTGCGCCAGCCCTGTCTGCCCCAGCATGGCGCGGAACACCAGCACCAGTACCGCAGCAAAAAGCAACGCAAATGCCATCACGGCCGGCCAGGGCTGCAGCTGTGACCAGCGCCCCGTTACAGGTTCACTTGGCCGACGTGCCTGAGATTTCATGGCTGACCTCCTTCGACGGTGGCCAGACTGGTTTCCAGAATCGCCCAGGTCAGGGTCTCGAAATCCATACCCGCTGCCGCTGCCGCCATCGGCACCAGACTGTGATCAGTCATCCCCGGCACCGCATTAAGTTCCAGCAACCAGGCCTCACCTTTGCCGTCGAGCATGAAATCCACCCGACCCCAGCCATCGGCATCCAGTCCCTCGAAAGCCTGCCGGCAAAGCTCGCCAATCTGCGCCTCGCTCGCCTCATCCAGGCCACAAGGGCAGAGATAGCGGGTCTGGTCCGAGTCATACTTGGCCTGGTAGTCATAAAAAGTATTCGGAGTTTCCAGCCGGATCATCGGCAGCACCTGCCCGTGCAACAGGGTGGCGGTATATTCCCCGCCATCAATCCAGGCCTCGGCCATCACCCGCTCATCCAGCGCTCGCGCCTCGCGCCAGGCCGCCGGCATATCGGCCTCACGCTCGACCTTGCTGATGCCTATACTTGAACCTTCTCTCGAAGGCTTGATCACCAGCGGCAACCCCAGCTGCGCCACGGCCGTGGCCAGATCGGTCTCGTCGCGCAACCAGCAATAGCCCGGCGTTGGCAGCCCCTGCGTCTGCCACAGTTGCTTGCTGCGCAGCTTGTCCATACTCAGGGCACAGCCCATGACGCCGCTGCCGGTATAGGGAATGGCCATGGCCTCAAGCACCCCCTGGATCACACCATCCTCGCCACCCCGACCGTGCAGGGCGACAAAGGCCCGGTCAAAGCCGTCCAGCGCAGACAAGCCGCCCCGGCGCACATCAACGCCCTCGGCCTGCACACCGGCCCGCTCCAGCGCCGCCAGCACGGCCTTGCCACTGCGCAGGGAAATCTCGCGCTCGGCCGACCAGCCACCCATGAGCACGGCGACCCGTCCAAAATCTACCGGTTTCGAGACTTGTGGTTTCCAGTTAACCGCACTCATGCCGGCCTCCCCACAATGCGCACCTCGGGCTCCAGCTCCACACCGAACTGCACCCGCACCTTGTCGCGTACATGCGCAATCAGCGCCTCCATATCGGCAGCCCGGGCCTCGCCGGTATTGACGATAAAATTGGCGTGCTTGTCGGAAACGCGTGCGCCACCGATGGCATGGCCCTTAAGGCCGGCGGCCTCAATCAGGCGCGCAGCATGGTCACCCGGTGGATTGCGGAATACCGAACCACAACTTGGCTCTCCCGTGGGCTGGGTGGCGCCGCGCCGGGCCAGCATGTCGCGAATGCGTGAGCGCCCTTCGCCGTCGGCGTCAGTGCTGAATTGAAGCCGCGCGGCCACAAACCACTCGTCCTGCGGCCCTTTTACCGAACGGTAGCCAATGCGGTATTCGCCCGGCTCTCGCCAGTACATTTCCCCTGCACGGTCCATGACCTGAACCTGCGCCACCCGCTCCCAGGTCTCGCCGCCGAAGGCTCCGGCATTCATCGCCAGCGCGCCGCCCAGGGTGCCGGGGATACCGGCAAAAAACTCACCCCCGGCCAGCCCCTGACGCACGCTCTGGCGAGCAATACGGGCACAGGGCACACCGGCGCCGACCAGCGCCTGACCGCCCTCCTCGAAGACCAGCCCCGACAGCGCCCGGTGCACGGCAATCACGCTGCCCTCCAGACCACCGTCGCGCACCAGCAGATTGCTGCCCAGGCCCACCCAGTACACCGGCTCATCTGGGGCAAGCTGGCGCATGTAGTCAGCAAGATCATCCACGTCCGCAGGCCGGAAAAACCGCGCCGCACAACCACCCACACGCCAGGAGGTATGCCGGGCCATGGACTCGTCATAGCGCAGGTCGCCACGCAGGGATTCCGCCATCACCATCATGGGGTCTCCTCCGCCGTCAGCGCCGCCGGCAGACCGGCGGCAGCCGCACCGATATCGCCGGCGCCCAGGGTCAGGATCACATCACCATCGCGCAGCACGCCGCCCAGCGCCTCCGGCAATTCATCAAGACGCGGAACGAATACCGGTTCAACCCGGCCGCGGGTCCGTACCGCGCGACTCAGGGCCCGGCCATCAGCGTCCTTCACTGCCGCTTCACCCGCGGCGTAGACTTCGCACAGCACCAGGCAATCGGCGTGGGACAACACCCGCGTGAAGTCTTCAAACAGGTCGCGTGTACGGCTGTAGCGATGGGGCTGGAAAACCACCACCAGGCGCCGTCCGGGCCAGGCTTCGCGCACAGCCAGCATGGTGGCCTCGATTTCACGCGGATGGTGGCCATAATCATCCACCAACAGCACATGACCGCTGGCGGTCCTAATCTCGCCATGGATTTGCAACCGCCGACCAATGCCCTGGAATCCGGCCAGCGCCGACTGGATTGCATCCGGCGCCACCCCCAGCTCATGCCCTACGGCCACCGCCGCCAGCGCATTGAGCACGTTGTGCCGCCCGGGCATGTTGAGCACCAGCGACAGCGGCTTGTCATGCTCCGGCAACTGCACCTTCAGCCGGGTCGTCTGCCCGCCCGGCTCAATATCAAAACCCCGCACGGCGGCGTCACTGTCCAGTCCGTAAGTCAGCACCGGCCGGCTGACCTCATCCAGCAGCGCCCGCACCACCGGGTCATCGATACAAACCACCGCCAGACCATAAAACGGCAAATTGTGCAGGAAACGCACAAAAGTCTGGCGCAGGCGATCAAAATCTCCGCCGTAGGTGTCCAGGTGATCGGCATCAATATTGGTCACCACCGCCATCAGTGGCTGCAAATGCAGGAAGGAGGCATCGCTTTCATCCGCCTCGGCGACCAGATAATGCCCCGAGCCCAGCCGGGCATTGACGCCGGCGCTGTTGAGCCGCCCGCCGATGACAAAGGTGGGATCAAGTCCAGCCTCGGCCAGCACACTGGCCACCAGACTGGTGGTGGTGGTCTTGCCGTGGGTGCCGGCCACCGCAATCCCGTGGCGGAAGCGCATCAGTTCGGCCAGCATTTCCGCCCGCGGCACCACCGGTATGCGCCGCGCATGGGCGGCCTGCACTTCCGGATTGCTGCTGTCGATGGCACTGGAAATCACCACCACATCCACAGCTTCAACTGAACTGGCGCTGTGACCGCAAACAATACGCGCGCCCAGCCCGGCCAGCCGCTGTGTGGCCGGACTTTCACGCAGATCTGATCCACTGATCTGATAGCCGAGGTTGAGCAACACCTCGGCAATACCCGACATGCCGGCGCCACCTATACCCACGAAGTGAATCCGCCGGATACGGCCCATCCAGGCTTGCAGGAGATTATGCTGTGGCGCCTGCGCGCTCATCTCACACCTCCCGTCTGCATCAGGGCATCTGCCAGCTCATCCGCCGCCTGCGGCCGCGCCAGCTTACGCCCGGCACGCGCCATCGCCAGTCGTCGCCCGGCATCGGCAAACAACGGCTGCAGGGTTTCGGCCAGGCGTGTCGCCGTCAGTTCCGACTGGGGCAATAACAATGCCGCGCCGGCGGCCACCAGCGGTGCTGCGTTGTGCGTCTGGTGGTCGTCCACCGCATGCGGGAAGGGCACCAGCACCGCGGGTACACCGGCCGCGCAAAGTTCCGCCACAGTGAGCGCCCCGGAACGCGCCAACACCACATCGGCGGCGGCGTAGGCCGCAGCCATGTCCTCTATGAAGGGCACCACCTCCACCTCGCCGGGAAAATCACGCCAGGCTTCGCGGGCCTCATCAATGTGGGCCTGACCGCACTGATGCAGCACTTTTACTTCACCCGTGCGCTCAAGCCGGCGCAGCGCTTCTGGCACCAGCTGGTTGATTGACCTGGCACCCTGGCTGCCACCCAGAATCAGCAATCGCACTGCATCGCCCTGGCGGGCCCTGAGCCGTGCTTCCGGCGCTGTCAGCGCAGCAATATCGGCACGCACCGGATTACCGATCACCCTGGCGCGGGTGGCGGCCGGGAACGTGTTGTCGAAGGCACACAGCACCTGGCCGCCGAGCCGGGCCAGGATTCGGTTAGTCAGCCCGGGGATAGCATTCTGCTCATGAATGACCAGCGGATAACGCAGCAGCCAGGCCATCAGCCCGCCCGGGCCGGCGGCAAAACCGCCCATGCTCAGCACCACCGCCGGGCGCACTCGTGCAAGTACCCGCCAGGCCTGCCACAGTGCCCTCGAAAGCACCAGTGGCGCACCCAGCCAGCGACGCCAGCCGCTGCCACGCAGGCCACGGATATCCAGATGATGCAGCGTGATTCCGGCTGTCGGCACCACGCGGGCCTCAAGCCCGGTGGCAGTACCCAGCCAGCACACCGGGACTGCCCGGCGACGCAGCACCTCGGCGACCGCCAGCCCCGGGAACACGTGACCGCCGGTGCCCCCGGCCATGATCAGCACCGGTCGCGCACTCATGCCGCACCTCCCCGCGTACCCGGCGACCGCACTTCAAACGCCACCCGCAAGACCATCGCCACGGCCACTGCCATCACCAGCAAACTGCTGCCGCCATAGCTCATCAGCGGCAGAGTCAGGCCGGTAGAGGGCACCAGCCCCATATTCACACCGATATTGACGAAAGCCTGCAGGCCCACCCAGGCGCCCAGACCATAAACCAGATAAGCGGCAAACCAGCGCCCGGCGGCGGCCGCCTCGCCGGCGATCACCAACATGCGCCAGACCAGCACTGCATACAGCGCGATAATGGTGACCGAGCCCACCAGGCCAAGCTCCTCGGCCATGATGGCGAACAGAAAATCGGTATGCGCCTCGGGCAGGTAGAACATTTTTTGCATGCTTGCGCCCAGTCCCGCGCCCAGCCATTGCCCCGAACCGATCGCCATCAGTGACTGGGTCAACTGGAACCCGGAGTTGAAGGGATCAGCCCAGGGATCAAGAAATCCGGTAAAACGCGCCATGCGATAGGGTGAGCTCCAGACCAGAAACAGCATCGCAGCCAGTGAGCCCGAAAACAGCAATACGAAATAACCCAGCCGCACCCCGGCGAGATAAAACATGATCAGTGCCGCCGCCACCAGTACCGCAGCCGCGCCAAAGTCCGGCTGCATCAACAGCAACGCCACCGCCAGACTGAGTACCAGCATGGGGCGCAGGAAAGCACCAACGCCGGTGCGCAATTCAGCATGCTGGCGCACCAGATAACCGGCCAGGTAGATCAACAGGAAAAGCCTGGCCGGCTCCGAAACCTGCAACTGGAGTATCCCCAAATCAATCCAGCGGGTGCTGCCGTTCACCGTCTTGCCGACTCCGGGCATCAACACCAGCAGCAACATCAGCAGGGCCAACCCCATCAGCACGTAGCCCGAGCGCTCCCACAGGCGCAACGGCAACTGCAACACCATGAAGCCCGCCACCAGTGCCAGCAGCAGATAAATACTCTGACGGGTGAAGTAGTGCCAGGGGTTGCCCAGTATGCGGTCGGCCATGGGCATGGAGGCCGAGGTCACCATCACCAGCCCCAGCGTGACCAGCGCCAGCAGCGCCAGCAGCAGCGGCGCATCCAGCCGTGACAGCAAGGCTGCCCGCTCACCCTGGCGCATCCCCGGCGTGGCCCGCGGGGCGCTGCCGGGAAGGCTGATGCCACTGTGGTAGATGCTGGTCATGCGGTCTCCAGCTCCCTCACCGCCGCCACAAAATCGCGGCCGCGGTGTTCATAGCCCTCAAACATGTCGAAACTGGCGCAGGCCGGAGACAACAACACCGCATCACCCGCCTGTGCCAGCCGCGCCGCCAGCCGGACGGCCGCGCCCATGGATTCGGCCCGGTGCAGCACGGCACAGTCCGCCAGCGCCCGGGCGAGCTTTTCTGCATCCCGGCCTATCAGCACCACTGCCCGCACGTGCTCACGCACCGCCGGGGCCAGCACCGAGAAATCCGCATCCTTACCGTCGCCGCCGGCGATCAACACCAGCGAGCGCCCCAGTCCTTCAATCGCCGCCAGGCTGGCGCCCGGGTTGGTGGCCTTGGAATCGTTGTAGAAATCCACCGCGTTGATACGCGCCACCCACTGACTGCGATGCGGCAGCCCGGGAAAGGTACGCAACACGCGCAACATGGGCTCAAGCGGCAGGCCGGCGGCTTCACCCGTGGCCAGCGCAGCCAGCGCATTGGCCAGGTTATGGCGCCCGGGCATCAACAATTCGTCGATGGCCAGCAACGGCAACTGACCCCGTGCCAGCCAGGTGCTGCCGTCTTGCTCGACCAGTCCGTAGTCACACTCGTGCGGCGGCTGATCCAGGCCGAATGTCACCATCTGATCGACATCGCCGGCCATGGCCATCACCGTGGCATCCTCGCGATTGAGCACCGCCGTCCGGGCATGGGCCAGAATGCGCCGCTTGGCCGCGGCATAGTCAGCCAGATCGGCATAACGATCCATGTGGTCCGGGCTGACATTGAGCACCGTAGCGACCTGTGCCTCAAGATTGTCGGTCAGCTCCAGCTGAAAGCTTGAAAGTTCCAGCACATACAGCGCGGCCGCTGCGTCCGTCTGATCCAGCAACTCCAGCGCCGGCGTCCCCAGGTTGCCGCCCATGCGTGTGGGTTGCGGCAGTTCCCGGGACATCAGGCCCACCAGCGTGGTCACCGTGCTTTTGCCATTGGAGCCGGTGATGGCCGCCACCGGCGCATCCGCATGGTTCGCGAACAGCTCGATATCGCCGAGCACCGGCAAACCCCGCTCGCGGGCGGCCTGCAATACCGGGGTATTCGGCGCCAATCCCGGCGAAACCACCACACGGTCGGCATGTTCAAGCACTGTCGGCGCAATGCCGCCCACGAACACCGCCACATCCGGCATCTCGCGACGCAGGGCTTCCAGCCCCGGCGGATTATCACGGCTATCGGCGACCGCCAGCACATCACCCCGGGCACGCAGAAAGCGCATCACCGACAAGCCGGTGACGCCCAGACCCAGCACCAGAGTGCGCTTAGCCGCCACGCTCATGGCGTCATCTCCCCGCGCTGTGCCCATATCCGTGTTGTATGCATAGTCCAGCATCCGTCACCGCAGTTTCAGCGTGCTCAGTGCAATCAGCACCAGAATCACCGTAATAATCCAGAAGCGCACACTGACCCGTGGCTCGGGCCAGCCCTTGAGTTCAAAGTGGTGATGCAGGGGCGCCATGCGAAATACCCGCCGTCCGGTCAACTTGTAGGAGACCACCTGCACAATCACCGAGACAGTCTCGATCACAAACACCCCGCCCATGATCACCAGCACCAGTTCCTGCTGTACGACCACCGCCAGCGTACCCAGTGCCGCACCCAGCGCCAGCGCGCCGGTATCGCCCATGAACACCTGGGCCGGGTAGGTGTTGAACCAGAGAAAGCCCAGGCCGGCACCGACGATGGCTCCACACAGGATGACCGTCTCTCCAGCGCCGGCAATAAAGGGGATGCCTAGATAATCGGCAAAGTGGAAATGGCCACTGGCATAGGCAAACACCCCCAGCGCGCCGGCCACCATCACGGTGGGCATGATCGCCAGGCCATCCAGACCGTCTGTAAGATTGACGGCATTGCTGGTGCCGACGATCACAAAATAAGTCAGGAGGATGTAGAACAGCCCCAGGTTGATGGTGAGGTCCTTGAAAAACGGGATCAGTAACTCGGTCTCGCCGGCCACCGTATACAGCACCACCGCCGTGACCGCGCCGACCAGTGACTGGAGCAAATATTTCCAGCGCGCCGGCAAGCCCCGGGCGTCCTGCAGCACCAGTTTGCGATAATCATCAATGCCGCCGATCAGGCCAAAGGCCATCATGGTCAGCAGCGCGATCCAGACATACTCATTGGTCAGGTCCGCCCACAGCAGCACACTGGCGGCAATCGAAAACAGAATCAGCGCGCCGCCCATGGTCGGCGTGCCGCGCTTGTCCAGATGACTCCGGGGGCCGTCGTCACGAATGGTCTGGCCAATGTGGTAGCGGCTCAGGCGGGCGATGACCCAGGGGCCCACCAGCAGGCAGATCAACAGTGCCGTAAGCACCCCGAGAATGCTCCGCATGCTGATATAGCCGAAGGCATTGAAACCGGTGTGAAACTGGATCAGATATTCGCTCAGATGAAACAGCATGGTTTCAGTCCCCCGGGGCGTCCGCCGTCACCGGCGCCACCAGCGCCTCCACCACCCGTTCCATCTGCATGGAGCGGGAACCCTTCACCAGAATTGTGCAATCCGGGCCCGTATGCCCGCACAACACACCCAGCAATGACTGCATTTCGCTGTTGTGACAGCCGCCCTCACCGAATGCCTCGTTCGCGGCGGCCGAAAGCTCGCCCAGCGTGTAGAGGTGCTCAATCCCGCTGGCCCGGGCCTGACGCCCCATCTCGGCATGCAATTCGCGGGCGCCTGGGCCAAGCTCACCCATGTCCCCGAGCACCAGCACACGGCGACCCTCTCGCGAGGCCAGCAACTCCAGCGCCACGACCAGCGAATCCGGATTGGCGTTGTAGCTGTCATCAATCAGCCAGGCGCCGGTACTGCTCCGGCGCAATTGCAAACGCCCCGGCGCCCCGGCAACACGGGCCAGCCCGGCGGCAATTTCAGCCGGCGTGATACCCGCGGCCAGGGCGGCTGCGGCTGCGGCCAGTGCATTGCTGACGTTATGCCGGCCGGGCAGCGGCAGGCTTATAGCGACCTCGCCCTGTGGCGTAGCCAGAACAAAACACTGGTTTCCGCCGGCATCATGTTCAACAGCCCCGACCACCCGAACCTCGGCCTGCTCACTGCGACCAAAACGCAGCACTGTTCGTGAGCCTGCCAGTTCCAGCCACAATCCGGCGTAAGCGTCATCGGCGTTGATCACCGCCACCCCGTCATCGGGCAGGGCTGTGAACATTTCACCTTTGCCCCGGGCCACATTTTCCAGTGAACCAAAGCCCTCAAGATGGGCCCGACCCGCGTTGATCACCAGCCCCACGGTGGGGCGCGCCAGGCCTGCCAGCAGCGCAATCTCGCCGACATGGTTGGCGCCCATCTCAATCACTGCCGTCTGGTGGCTCTCGTCCAGATCCAGCAGGGTCAGCGGCATGCCAATGTGATTATTGAGATTGCCCCGGGTCGCCAGTACCTCGCCCCGACATGACAGAATCGAGGCCAGCATCTCCTTGACCGTGGTCTTGCCGTTGCTGCCCGTGACCCCGATCACCGGCAGCGTAAAGCGCCGCCGCCAGTATGAGGCCAGTTGCCCCAGCCCGGCCGTGGTATCAGCCACGATCATCTGTGGCAGAGCGCTGTCGAGTTCACGCTCGACCATGGCTGCAGCCACACCGGCCTGCGCCGCCTCGGCCACAAAGCCATGCCCGTCCATGCGTTCGCCACGAATAGCCACGAACAGGGTTTCGGGCGTCGCGCGCCGGCTGTCGATGCATACCCCTTCAAAACGCGCATCCGCCGTACAGCGGCCATGCAGTGCCGGCGCAAATTCGGCCAGGGAGCCCCGGATCATGACCCCACCCCCTTTAGCGCCAGGCGAACCTGGGTGACGTCACTAAAGGCAAGCCGCTGCCCGGCCCGCTCCTGCCAGCTTTCATGGCCCTTGCCGGCAACCAGCACCACATCACCGGGGTGGGCCTCGCTCACCGCCGTGGCGATTGCATCGGCGCGATCATGAATCACCGTGGCATCAGCGCCGGCGCCGGCGAGAATGTCGCGGACAATGCCCTCGGGAGACTCACCCCGCGGATTATCATCCGTCACGATCATGCGATCGGCGGCATGGCGCACCACTTCGCCCATCAGCGGCCGCTTGCCGGCATCCCGCTCGCCACCGCAGCCGAACACACAGCACAACTGCCCGCGGCAATGCTCGCGCGCCGCCTCCAGGGCACGGGCCAGCGCCTCCGGAGTATGCGCGTAATCCACAATCACCAGCGGTTGCTCACCACCACCCAGACACTGCATGCGCCCGGGTACCGGTTGCAGCCGCCGCAGCGCCCGCGCCAGGTCCTCGCCGCGATAGCCCAGGCTATACAGAGTGGCGGCCACAGCCAGCAGATTGTCGGCGTTGAATCGCCCCACCAGAGGCACCGACAGGCTCAGTTGCTCAACTCCGGCCAGCGTAATTTCCAGACCGTCGCTGCGACTGTGCACCTGTGGCGCTTCCAGCCACGCATCGTTTCCAGCCTGTTCACGTGCGCCCTGGCCATACCAGATGCATTCACTGTCTGTGGGCATGACCGCGCGCAGCCCTGGTGACCAGGGATCAGCCGCATTCAGTACACCACCGCCGAGGTCAGCAAATTCGAACAGGCGTCGCTTGGCAGCAAAATAGCTCTGCATGTCGCCGTGATAATCCAGATGGTCACGACTCAGGTTGGTAAATACCGCGCGTGCAAACCGCACCCCGCCCACACGATGCTGCACCAGCGCATGCGAGGAAACTTCCATTACCGCATAGCGGGCGCCTGCATCACGGAACCCGGCCAACAGGGCCTGAACTCGTGTGGCTTCGGGCGTAGTGTGTGTGGCTGGCTCGAGCTCGCCATACAGCCCGCAACCCAGGGTGCCGATCAGACCGCAGCGCGCCTGCTCATCGTCCAGTGCGCGGGCCAGCATCCAGCTGCAGGAGGTCTTGCCATTGGTGCCTGTAATACCGATCACATCCAGCGCCCGGGCAGGTTCGCCAAGACAGCGGGCGGCAATCACCCCGGCATGCTCGGCCAGTCGCGGCACCGGGATCAACGGGACCGGCGTGGCCGGCAGAGCCAGCCCGGAGACCGGCTCGTAAAGCGCCGCCACGGCGCCATTGCTCACCGCCTGTTCGAGCCATTGCAAACCATGGCCGCGATGGCCGGACAGCGCCAGAAACAAGCCACCAGACGCCACTTCGCGGCTGTCGGCACTGACACTGCTGATATGCAGGCGATCCCCGTCAGCCGACGGCGCCAGCCCGTCCAGCAAGCTGGCCAGCGACATGCCCGGTTGCTGTTGCACCCGTTGCGCCATCATCCCGGCTCTCCCGGCAGGCGGGTTCCAGCGACACGACCACCGTCACGCTCCACGTCATCCGGCGTGATATCCAGCAAACGCAGAGCGCCCGACATCACGCGTGAAAACACCGGCGCGGCCACCATCCCGCCGGCATAATGCTCGCCGCCGGGCTCGTCGATCACCACCACCGCCACCAGCCGCGGATCACTGGCCGGCGCCGTACCGGCAAACACCGCCACATGACGCTCTTCTTCATAACCACCGAGGCCTGACTTGCGGGCCGTGCCGGTCTTGCCTGAAACACGATAAAAGGGCACGGCGGCACGCGTGCCGGTGCCTTCGGTGACGACGCTTTCAAGCATCCCCAGCAGGACCCGGGCATTGCCCGGGTCAACCACTGATATACCGGGCGGAGGATTATCCACGCGCACAAAGGAGACATCGCGCATGACGCCGTCGGAGGCCAGGGCAGCATAAGCGCGCGCCAGCTGCAGCGGCGTCATCGAAACACCATAACCATAGGCCAGTGTGGCCTGGCGGATTTTCTGCCAGCGATCAAAATGCACCAGCCGGCCACTGCGTTCGCCGGGAAAACCGCTGGCCGTCACATCGCCAAAACCAAAACCTCGCAGACTGGACCAGAGCATTTCAGGCGAAAGACTCATGGCCACCCGCGTTGCACCGACATTGCTGGAATGACTGAGCACGCTGGTCAGGCTGAGTTCGCCATAATTGCGAAGATCACGAATCGTGGCGTTCTGCACCCGCATCCAGCCCGGAGAGGTATCAATCCGCGAACCCTTGTCCACCAGCCCCGCATCCATGGCCGCCGCCACAATAAAGGGCTTGATTGCCGAACCCGGTTCGAAGACGTCACTGACTGCCCGGTTACGGGTATGCATGCTGCGCAGGGTCGCCCGGTTATTGGGATTGAACGCCGGCTGGTTGGCCATCGCCAGCACTTCGCCGGTATGCGCATCCAGAATCACCAGTGAGCCACTGCGGGCATTGTGTTCGGACACCGCGGCCTTGAGTTCACGGTAAGCCAGATACTGCACCCGCCGGTCGATGCTCAGCACCAGATCCCGGCCCGGACGCGGCTCGCGCACCAGACCCAGATCCTCAACCACCCGCCCGAGGCGATCACGAATCACCCGCTTGCTGCCCGACTCACCCCGCAGCCAGTCATCAAAAGCCAGCTCCATGCCTTCCTGACCACGATCATCAATATTGGTGAAGCCCAGCACATGCGCGACCACCTCACCCATAGGGTAGTAGCGGCGATATTCGCGCTGCAGATAAACCGAAGGGATTCCCAGCTCGCTGACCACACGGGCCTCATCCGGCGTCATATGCCGCCGGATATACATAAATTCCCGATCCCGGCGTGCCTGCACTGCCTGGGCCAGGCTCCTGCCATCATGTCCGGTGACGCGGGCCAGCCGCTCAATCGCATCCATGTCCTCTGCCAGCCGGGCGGGATTGGCCCACACTGAGTCCACCGGCGTGCTCACTGCCAGCGGCTCGCCATTGCGATCACGAATCATCCCCCGGTGGGCCGGGATATCCACCACCCGCACCTGCCGCGCCTCGGCCTGAGTGCTGAGAAAACCGCTGTGCCAGACCTGTAAATCCACCGCCCGCCACAACAACACGCCCGCACCCAGCACAAACAGCGCCATCAGCAACTGGCTGCGGCGACGCCAGACGGTGTTTTCCACCGGTTGCGGGCGGCCTGTCCGGGGGTCAGTGTTCACGAATAATCACCACTTCGTCGTTCTCGGGGTTTTTCATCTGCAGGCGTTCACGCGCCAGGCGCTCGATCCGCGGATGCGTCGCCCAGGTGCTGAGCTCCAATTGCAAGCGTCCCCAGTCCACATTCATTTCATCGCGCTCGGCGACCAGCTCCTGCCATTCGGTATACAACTTGCGGTTTTCATATTTGACGTAGACCAGCCCCAACGCCGAAGCCATCAGGGCAGCTGTCAACACCACCAGCAGCAGTACCCGCATCATGAGTCCAGCCTCTCTGCCACTCGCAAAACAGCACTGCGCGCACGCGGATTGGCCGCGATCTCCGCCGTCTGCGGGCGCCGCGCCTTAGCTGCCAGTTTCAGCAACGGCCGCGCCGACTCAGGCACTATCGGCAGGCGCGCCAGCGCGGGATCTACCCGGCTGTGATCACGCATGAACCGCTTGACCAGCCGATCCTCAAGTGAGTGGAAACTGATCACCACCAGCCGGCCAGCCGGCTGCAAGCGCCGCAGCGCAGCCTCAAGGCCGGCGCGCAAGGCTTCCAGTTCACCATTAATATGAATACGCAGAGCCTGGAAGGTGCGTGTGGCTGGATGCCGGCCGCGTACCTGTTGTCGCTGCGGCACCACCGCCGCCACCAACTCAGCCAGCTCGCCCGTTGTGCGCAAGGGGGCATCCATGCGTCGCTCCGACACCGCGCGGGCAATACGCCGTGCTGCCGGCTCTTCACCGTATTCACGCAGCACTCGGGCGATCTCCCGCTCGTCGGCATCCGCCAGCCATTCAGCTGCACTTACCCCGCTGTCGGGATCCATCCGCATGTCCAGGGGACCATCATGGCTGAAGCTGAACCCGCGCCCCGGTGTATCAAGCTGTGGCGAAGATACGCCCAGATCAAGCAGCACACCATCAACCCCGAGGTTCTCGGGCAACACCTGGTCAAGCCGGGAAAAACTGTCACGTACCACGTTGCAGCGAGGGTCATCACCCCAGCGCTGACGAGCATGCGCTACTGCTTCCGGGTCACGGTCAAGCAGCCACAGCCGGCCATCGGGGCCAAGCTGTTCCAGGATGGCGGCGGCATGGCCGCCACGCCCGTAGGTCCCGTCCACGTACCGACCATCTGCCCTGATCGCCATGGCTTCGACCACCTGTTGCAGCATCACCGGGCTATGGTCTGTGCTGACCACGACCCGACTCACAATGACAACGACTCAAGCTCATCACTGAGCTCAAGATTGTCTCCGTCGTATTCCGCCAGCCAGCGCTCACGGTTGCTACTCCAGCGCTCCTCATCCCAGAGCTCGAATTTCTTGCCCTGCCCGATCAGCACGGCACGACGTTCAATGCCGGCAAATTCACGCAACGGCTGGGGTAACAACATGCGACCATTGCCGTCCAGCTCAATCTCGGTGGCATGCCCGACCAGCAGACGTTGCAGGCTACGGGCCTTGCGATTGAGGCTGGACAGCTGCACCAGCTTGTCTTCAATCCGCTCCCATTCCTGCTGGGGATAGATGAGCAGGCAATGGTCCACGTCCACGGTCACCACCAGCTGGCCCTCGCAGATTTCCAGCAAACGGTCACGGTGACGCGTGGGCATGGCCACGCGTCCCTTGGCATCTACCGTGATATTGCTGACTCCCCTGAACAAGGCTCCCCTCCACCGGGCTGAAATTCCATTTTTTGCCACTTTTTTCCACTTCGCGCCACTATATGGACCAGATTCCCCTGCTGTCAAGAAAATCCCCCCACCGCCACAGGATTAAATGCAGGCGCGACAAAGACTTACACGCCCGTCCCGACGCCAAAACGGGGTTACGAAGGGGGTGATAATCAATAAGTTACAGTGCTTATCTAGACTGATTCTATAGCTATATCAGCCATAATCAGGGGCAACAAAAGCCCTGCGTCAGAGGCAGGAAAAACACAAAAACAATCGGGTTATGCGGAGTTTGGGCGCACCAGGCGGGGAAATGGGCAAAAAAAAGCCCCGGAACCTGCAGATTCCGGGGCTGCTGCATTAAGCGGAAGCCGGCCTGTAAGCCGGGTTCTGTCGGGGACAGTCATTCATCTGGGACGTACGTCACCGCACACCTCAAGCGACCTACCCGGGAGCAGCGCGGGCCACGCCATTGCTCCCCTATTTGGTCTTGCTCCGGATGGGGTTTACCGTGCCGCGAACTGTTGCCAGTCGCGCGGTGCGCTCTTACCGCACCTTTTCACCCTTGCCTGTGCCCGAGGGCCATCGGCGGTATGTTTTCTGTGGCACTTTCCGTGGGCTCGCGCCCCCCAGGGGTTACCTGGCATCCTGCCCTGTGGAGCCCGGACTTTCCTCGACGCCACCGGACAGGCGGCGCCGCGACTGCCCAGCCAGCTTCCGCCGTTATTGTACGCCCACCCGGGGTGGCACCACCACTGTTTTACTCAGACGCCGGGGTATCCCCGGAAAGCTCCAGCGCTCGCTGATACAGGGCGTTGCGCCGCAGGCCACTGATGCCGGCCGCGGTATCCACCGCCTGGCGCAGTGGTAATATGCCCAGCAGCTTCTCCAGCAGGGTATCGGTCTCGATCTCTATCCGATCCAGGGGCGGCGCCGATGCACCGGCCACGCAAATCACAAATTCCCCGCGACGCTCGGCGCCGGGCGCGGAAAATTTCTCGTGGAGCTCTGCCAGACTGCCGTGGTAAAGGCTCTCATGCCGCTTGGTCAGTTCACGGGCCACACTGGCCCTGCGCTCGCCGCCAAGCACATCAACCATATCCCCCAGGGCAGCGACAATGCGGTGCGGTGCTTCATAAAACACCCGGGTGACATCCAGACGCGCCAGTGCTTGCAGTCGCTGACGCCGCGGGCCACCGCGCGCGGGCAAAAACCCCTCGAAGACAAAGCGGTCCGTGGGAAGACCACTCGCACACAACGCCGTCACCAGCGCAGTTGGGCCCGGCACTACGACCACGGGCAACCCGGTCGCCACCGCCGCATTCACCAGCGGGTAGCCGGGATCGCTGATCATAGGCGTGCCCGCATCACTGATCAGCGCAACCGATTTACCTTCGCCCAGCCAGCCCAGAATAGCGGCGCTGCGCGCGCGCTCATTGTGCTCATGCACGGACGACAAGGCAGTGGTAATGCCCAGATGAGCCAGCAACCGGGCGCTATGACGGGTGTCCTCGGCGGCGATATGATCAACGCCGTGCAGCACATGCACAGCACGTGCGCTGATATCACCCAGATTGCCGATGGGCGTGGCCACCACATAAAGGGTGCCCGGCCGCACCGACTCATCAATTGACAGGGTATAATCCAAAACCGATACTGCGCCTTATTCCGTGGGCCCGGCTGGCAACGCCCGCTGTTCCCGACACCGGCCACCATTATTGCCGCCCCGACCCGTCACCCGCAATGCCGGCTGACTTCAGGCAGGGCCGCCATACGGCCAGCATCACCAACCTTCAATGACAGGGATTCATGCAAGTACGTCATATCTCCCTATTGCTGTTGTGTATCGCACTGTTGACCAGCGCCTGTGCGCGCCCGCTCATGGAAAGCGACGCCGATCGCCAGCAGCGCATTCTGGCCGAGGCCGAGGCTGAGTCCGCAGCAGGCGAACACGCCAGCGCCGCCCGACGGGTAGAGGCACTGCTGCCTGAATTGCCCCGGGACGAACAAATCGATGCCGCCTTGCAGGCCGCTGAATACTGGCTGCAAGCCGAACGCATGCGCCAGGCTCTGGATCTGACCCGCCGCCTGGATGGCCTGCCCCTGAGTACTGAGCAAGTGGCCCGACGCTACCTGATCTACACCGAAGTACTGACGCGCCAGGGTCGCCACGCCCAGGCCGCGGACTATATCCCCGAACCACTGGATGAACTTCCCCCGGGCCTGCATCAGCGCGGGCTCAAACTGCGCGCCGAAATTCGCATCATGCAGGGCGAGGTGATCTCCGGACTGAACGATCTGCAACGCCGCGAAACGCTGCTGAAAACCACCGCAGCGCGCGAGCAGCACCTGCAGGCCACCTGGCAGCTGCTGTCCTCAACCCCCACGGATCTCTCCCTGATCAGCACGCCCTCCGGCACCGATCCCGTGGTCGCGGCCTGGCTGGAGCTTGGCATGATTGCCCAGCAGCGCTGGAGACAGCCACAACGCTTCCGCGAAAGCTTGCGTCACTGGCGGGACAATTACCCGCAACATCCCGCCAGCCGCCAACTGGTCGAGGATATCCTTGACGAACACCGTCGCCAGACCGATTACCCGCAACGGATTGCGGTGCTGCTGCCCTTGTCGGGCCGTTTTACCGGTCCGGCGCACGCCGTGCGTGATGGTCTGATGGCCGCGCATTATGAACAGGGTCATCAGCAACAGATCACCGAACTGCGGGTATATGACACCGGAGATTTTGCCGAAGACATTCTCGACACCTACAGCCTGGCCATAGAACAGGGGGCTGATTTTGTTATCGGCCCGCTGTCGCGGGATGCCCTGGCGATCCTGGCCGAACAACGTCGACCGGCCGTACCCACGCTGGCGCTCAACCGGCTGGATCCCGAGGAACACCGCATCCGCCGACGCGACCTGTTCCAGTTCTCGCTGGATCCTGAAGACGAGGCCCGCCAGGTCGCTGAGCGGGCCACGCTGGATGGTCATGCACGTGCGGTCGCACTGGTCCAGCGCGGCGACTGGGGAGAACGGGTGATTGATGCCTTCGCCGGGCGCTTTGAAGAACTGGGCGGCGAACTGCTGGCCTACACCACCTTCTTGCCCGACAGCCAGGACTTTTCGGGCGCCATCACGCGACTTTTCGAACTTGACCGCAGCCAGCAACGCCAGCGTGCGCTGGCGCGCACGCTGGGTGAAAGCCCCGCCTTCGAAGCCCGCCGGCGACAGGACGCCGAAATGGTTTTTATTGCCGCCTTCCCGCCCCAGGCCCGGCAGATCCGGCCGCAATTGCGCTTCCATCATGCAGGCGAACTGCCGGTCTATGCCACATCACATGTATTCAGCGGCAGCGTTGACCGACGCCAGGATCGCGACATGGACGGCATTATCTTCCCGGATATGCCATGGACGATCCACCCGCAGGAGTTCCCCGTGATCGGGGAGTTGCGCGAACTCTGGGGCTCGCGCTTTGACAATCGCACCCGACTCTACGCCATGGGCTACGATGCCTACAGGCTGGTGCCATTGTTGCGTGGCGGGGGCAGCGGCTTCCAGGGCTACTTCCCCGGCGCCACCGGCCATCTTTATCTGGATGAAAACGGCGAAGTGCGCCGGTTGCTGCGCTGGGCGCAATTCAACCGTGGCGTGCCCGACACAGAACAACTGATCGCGCCCGCGCCTGCACTGGAAGTTGAAACGGCTGAGCCATGAACAAACGCCGCGGCACGGAAGCCGAGCAGCTTGCCGAAACCTGGCTGGAACAACAGGGGCTCAAACCACTGGCACGTAATTTCCAGATTCCGGGTGGCGAGCTGGACCTGGTCATGCGGGACGGAAACACCCTGGTCATAATGGAAGTTCGCCACCGCAGCGGCAAGCATCACGGCAGCGCCGTGGAGAGCATCACAGCGGTCAAGCAGCGGCGTCTGGTGCGCGCCACCGAGCACTTCCTGCTACGCCACCCCGCGCTGCGTCGGCTGAGCGTACGCTTTGATGTGGTGACATTTGACGGTCTGTTAAAACCACCACCGCAATGGCTCAAGGATGCCTTCCGTCTTACTTGACCACCTTCAGCTGCGGCCGGGCGCCGCCGCCATCTCCAGACTCAGGACCATCGTCTCCGGGACCACCATCCTCGTCCGGCGGAAACATGATGCCCTCGCCATTTTCCCTGGCATAGACCGCGAGCACCGCCTGGCCTGGCACGTACACCTCATACGCCACACCACCAAAGCGGGCACTGAAAGTGGCTGATTCATTGTCCAGCGAGAGCCCCTGCACAGCGCCGGGGGCAATATTAAGGATAATGCGACCGTCCTGGATATAATCGCCCGGCACCTGCACACCAGGCAGGGTGGCGTCCACAAGCAAATGCGGGGTGCAATCGTTATCCAGAATCCACTCGTAAATAGCGCGGATCAGATAAGGCTTGCGGGAAGTCATCGGGTAGAAACCCCTGTAGCACACTCAGTTGCGGCGCATATCCCGTTCGACTTCGGACAGCCCGGCCTGGAAGCCGGGCCGCGCGAACATGCGCTCGGCATAATCCTGGATCGGTGACGCCTGGCGCGGCAGCTCAATGCCATGATGCGGCAGGCGCCAGAGCACCGGCAGCACCGTGCTGTCGACGATGGTGTATTCCTCGCTGAGGAAATACGGCATGGCGGAAAACAGCTCCACGCTGGCAAGCAATTGCTCCAGCAATTGCTTGCGCGGCTTGGCGGCCGCTTTGCCGCTGCGCCGCTCAAGCTCTCCAAGCAGCGGATACCAGTCACGTTCAATACGGTACATGATCAACCGCGAACGCGCCCTTGCCACCGGATCCACCGGCATCAGGGGCGGATGCGGGAAGCGCTCATCCAGATACTCCATAATCACTCGCCCCTCATAGAGCACCAGCTCGCGATCCACCAGCGTGGGTACGGAATGATAGGGATTGAGATCAAGCAGATCTTCCGGCAACTCGCCATCACCGACTTCCACGAGCTCGTGGCTGATGCCCTTCTCCGCCAGCACAATGCGCACCCGATGACATTCCGGGCAGGCGGCTCGACTGAAAAGAGTCATCACCGAACGTCTGCTGGTGACCTGGCTCATACTGTGGCCTCTGTATTCATGTTGCCGTGTAAAGGGCGGGGGGAAGACGGTAGTCTGCGCCCGACCCCCACACCCGCGTTAAATCGGAACCCGGGTGTGGCGGCGGCAAGACAAGCCTGCGGGTTATCCGCTAGTGCACGTCCTTCCAGTATTCCTGCTTGAGCATGTAGGCAAGCATCGTGAACAGGGCCAGGAAAATCAGCACCCACAGCCCGATACTTTCACGCTGCAGACGCGCCGGCTCGGAGATATAAGTCAGATAATTCACCAGGTCTGTCACGGCCCGGTCATATTCACGCGGGCTCATGCTGCCTTCCTGTACCAGTTCGAAGCCGGCGAAACGTGTCTCGCCATTGACCTCATCATAGATTGCACGTTGTATGCCCTGTAGCTCGACAAGCACATGCGGCATGCTGGTATTGGAGACTACCAGATTATTCATACCCACGGGGCGTTCATCATCCTGATAGTAACCGTGCAGAAAGGTATACACCCAGCGCGGCCCGTTAGAACGAGCGATCAGGCTTAGATCCGGCGGCGCCTGACCAAACCACTGTTCGGCATCTTCCGCGGGCATGGCCACCTGCATGGTCTCGTGGATGTTGTCGGTGGTGAACATCAGGCTTTCGACGACCACGTCTTCGGGCAGACCCAGATCCTCCGCCATGCGCCGGTAACGCATGTACTGTGCTGAGTGACAGCTCAGACAGTAATTGTGGAACAGCCGTGCCCCGCGCTGCAGCGACGCCTTGTTATGTACATCAAGGTTCAGCTCCAGGCCTTCAACATCCGGCACTTTCGGCCACGCCGCCATGGCAGTCATCGGCGCCAGCAGCAAGCCCGTAATTACAAGCAAGATAATTTTTCGCATCAGCCTGTCACCCTGTCCGGAACCGGTTTGGTCTTGTCCCAACTCGTATAAAACGGCATCAACAGGAAGAAACCGAAATAGATCAAGGTTCCCACCTGCGCCAGCAGCGTGTAGAGGCCGCCGGCCGGCTGAGTGCCGAGATAACCAAGCACCACGAAGCTGATCACAAACAGCGTCAGCGCCGTCTTGTACATCCAGCCGCGATAGCGAATCGAACGCACCGGCGAGCGATCCAGCCAGGGCAGGAAGAACAGGACAATCACCGCGGCAAACATCAGCACCACACCGGCCAGGTCATTGGGCACCGCCCTCAGAATCGCGTAGAAGGGCGTGAAGTACCACACCGGCGCAATATGATCAGGCGTGGCCAGCGGATCAGCCCGCTCAAAGTTCGGATATTCAAGGAACAGCCCGCCCATCTCCGGCGCAAAGAAAATCACCAGCGCGCAGAGGAACAGGAACACACCCACACCGAAAATATCCTTCACCGTGTAGTAGGGATGGAAGGGAATCCCGTCCAGCGGCTTGCCGTCCTTGTCCTTGTGTTGCTTGATATCGACGCCATCGGGGTTATTGGAGCCAACCTCGTGCAGCGCCAGGATGTGGGCCACCACCAGCGCCAGCAACACCAGCGGCAGGGCAATCACATGCAGGGCAAAGAAGCGATTCAGGGTGGCATCCCCGATAACATAGTCACCGCGAATCCAGGTCACCAGCTCATCGCCAAAGAAGGGAATCGCACCGAACAGCGAGATAATCACCTGCGCGCCCCAGTAAGACATCTGGCCCCAGGGCAACACATAACCCATGAAAGCCTCGGCCATAAGCACCAGGTAAATAAGCATGCCCAGAATCCAGATCAGCTCACGCGGACGCTGATAGGAGCCATACAGCATGGCCCGGAACATGTGCAGATAAATCACTATAAAGAAGGCCGAGGCGCCGGTGCTGTGCATGTAGCGAATCAGCCAGCCCCAGTCCACATCACGCATGATGTATTCAACCGAGCCAAAGGCCTCTTCAGCACTGGGCTTGTAGTGCATGGTAAGGAAAATGCCGGTGACGATCTGGTTCACCAGCACCAGCAGCGCCAGGCTGCCGAAAAAATACCAGAAATTAAAATTCTTCGGCGCGTAGTACTCAGCCACATGCTCATTCCACATGCGGGTCAGCGGAAAACGTGCGTCAATCCAGCCAAGCAGGCCGCCCTGGGCGTTGCCACTCATGCCGCCTCTCCTTCGTCTTCACCGACAACCAGCACGGTATCGCCAACATAGCGATGCGGCGGCACGGCCATATTCAGCTGTGCCGGCACGCCGGCATATACCCGTCCGGCCAGATCAAAATAGGACCCGTGACAGGGACAGAAAAAACCGCCTGTCCACTGCTCGTGGATTTCCGGCGCAGGCGCATCCGGACGATACAGCGGAGAACAACCCAGATGGGTGCAAATACCCACCAGCACCAGAAATTCCTCACGAATCGAACGGTACAGATTGCGCGCATATTCAGGCTGTTGGTCACGATCGGAATCCGGATCACGCAAGCGGATTTCCTGGGTGCGCAGACGCTCCAGCATCTCATCGGAGCGACGCACCACCCATACCGGACGACCTCGCCATTCGGTGGTCAGGCGCTCACCCGGCTCCAGCCGGCTGACATCAATTTCCACCGGTGCGCCGGCCGCCTGGGCCCGCTCACTTGGCGCCATGGACGCCAGAAAAGGATACAGTGCTGCCAGCGCCCCGGCACCCCCCACCGCTACTGTGGCGCGGGTGAGAAAGCGCCGCCTGCCGGTATCCACACCTTCATTACTCATGCAAGACAGTCCCCCAGACTCGATTCCCGATGTCACAAACCGGTTGCCCTGTGACACCGGCTACCCCGGGCAGCAGTGCGCCCCTGATCAAACCGCCCTGCACCCCCGACCGCAAGTTCAAACTGAACACCTTGCAGGGCCCCGGGGATGCAAACAGGCCGGAATTATACACGGCCACAACAAGGATTCACCACTCCCGCTGACAGGCTATCGCAATTTCTGCTGCCCGCAGGCCTCAAGCACGCCGCCAAGCGCCTCAAGCAGCAGCTGATTTTCCTCCGGCGACCCGACGGTAATTCTCAAACAACCTGTCAGCGCCGGATGGCTGCCGTCGAGGTTTTTCACCAGCACGCCGCGCGCGCGCAAGCCGGCATGTGCAGCCGTCGCATCCGCGTTGACCAGGCGCACCAGCAGGAAATTGGCTTCACTTGGCCAGACCTGCAGATCATCCCGCGACAACAAGGCCTGATGCAGCACATCCCGATCATGGCAAACCCGGGCAATACGCTCACGCAACTCAGCCTCGTGTTGCAGAGCGAAAGCCGCGCTGGCCTGACTCAGGCTGTTGATATTGTATGGCAAACGCAACTTGTCCAGCTGTTCAATCCAGCCCGCAGATCCGGCCAGCAAACCCAGCCGCAACCCCGCCAGACCAATCTTGGAGACCGTGGCCATCACCAGCAGATTGGGTCGGCGTTCGATTTCGGCCATCACACTCTCGCCGGCGAAAGGAGCGTAGGCTTCATCCACCACTACCAGCCCGGGCGCCGCATCCAGCACCGCTTCAAGCGCCTCGCGGCTGAAGCTGTTACCGGTGGGGTTGTTGGGTCGTGCCAGCATCACAAGCGCCGGCTGCTCACGCTCGATGGCCTGCAACATGGCCGGCAAATCCAGATCAAAATCATCTGCCTTCAGTGGAACGCCCACACAACGCATGCCGGCAAAACGGGAAATCATGGCGTACATACTGAAAGAAGGCTCGGGCACCAGCATGCCGGCACCGGGCCGGTTCAGGGCCAGACACAGGAGCTGTATCAACTCGTCCGAACCATTGCCCAGCATCAGTTGTGCCGCATCAGGCACATTGAAAAAACGCCGCAAGCCCGCAGTCAGCGCCTCAGCACGCGGATCAGGGTAGCGGTTGAGCGCCAGCTTCTGCAGGTGCTCCAGCCAGGCCGCCACCATTTCCGACGACCAGCCATGGGGATTCTCCATGGCATCCAGTTTAACCTGACCATCAAAGGCCGGCACCGCATAGGCGCCAAGCTCAAGAATTTCCTCACGTACCCAGCGCCGGGCCAGAGCTTGCGCATCAGGCATCGTCATCTTCCATCCGGCATTCAGCGGAACGGGCATGTGCTTCCAGCCCTTCACCGCGAGCCAGCACGGCCGCCACCCGGCCGAGCTCATGCGCCCCCGCAGGCGAACAATGGATCACGCTGGAACGTTTCTGGAAGTCGTACACGCCAAGCGGGGAAGAAAAGCGCGCCGTGCGTGCGGTGGGCAGCACGTGATTGGGCCCCGCGCAATAATCACCCACCACCTCGGCGGAATAGCGCCCCATAAACACGGCACCGGCATGGCGCACCCTGGCGAGAAAGGCTTCGGGGTCAGCCAGCGAAAGCTCCAGATGCTCGGGCGCTACCCGATTGACTATGTCGACAGCTTCATCCAGATCGCGCACTTGCACCACCGCGCCGCGATCGGCAAGCGAAGCGCGGATAATCTCTGCCCGCGGCATTTCCGGCAGCAGGCGCTGCAGCGCAGCCAGTACACGATCAATAAATGCAGCATCGGGGCT